>JBIOTX010000173.1:0-10593 GCA_044866315.1 Thermoanaerobaculia bacterium
CCGAACACGGCAGTTAAGCTCCGCATCGCCGATGATACTGCGCGGGTGACTGCGTGGGAAAGTAGGACGCCGCCGGGATAATTTATGAAAAGCCGCTGAGATATCAGCGGCTTTTCGCTTTTCCGGGCCTTCCCGCTACACTCCGCTGTCGTGAGAGTGGTCATCCTCTGCGGCGGGCGGGGCAGCCGCATTCGCGACGCCAGCGAGCTGCTGCCGAAGCCGATGCTCCCCATCGGCGGCAAGCCGATCCTCTGGCACATCATGAAGCTCTACTCCCACTGGGGATACGACGACTTCGTCCTCTGTCTGGGCTACCGCGGCTGGGTGATCAAGGAGTTCTTCCTCAACTACGCGGCCATGACCAACGACATCGTCGTCCAGCTCGGCCGCAGCCGGGCCGTGACCATCGGCAGCGACCACGACGAGGAGAGCTGGAACGTCACCCTCGCGGAGACCGGCGAGTCCACCGGCACGGCCGGCCGGGTGAGCGCGATCCGCAAGTACGTCGAGAGCGACGACCTCTTCCTCCTGACCTACGGCGACGGCGTGGCCAACGTCGATCTCGAGGCCCTGGTCGACTTTCACAAGGCCCACGGGAAGATCGCCACCGTGACCGCCGTCCGCCCTCCCGGCCGCTTCGGAGAGCTCGGTCTGGCCGGTGACGCCGTCGACGAGTTCAACGAGAAGCCGCAGGCGTCCGGCGGGTTCATCAACGGCGGCTTCTTCGTCTGCAGCGCCGGCCGGATCTGGGACTACCTCGGCGACGATCCGCTCGGCGCGCTCGAGCAGGCCCCCATGCAGCGGCTGGCCGCCGAGGGACAACTGGCCGCCTTCCGCCACCAGGGCTTTTGGCAGCCCATGGACACCCTCCGCGAGTACACGCTCCTCAACGAGCTGTGGGACTCGGGCCGGGCCCCCTGGAGAGTCTGGTGACCCTCGGCAGTGCGCTGGCCGGCCGGCGGGTCTTCCTGACCGGTCATACGGGATTCAAAGGGAGCTGGCTGACACTGCTGCTCCACGACGCCGGCGCGGAGGTCACCGGATATGCGCTCGCCGCGCCGGAGCGCTCCATGTACGTGCGGCTGCGCCTCGACCAGAAGTGCCGAAGCATCACCGGCGACATTCGCGATCGCGCGGCTTTGGCTGCCGCTCTGAGCGAGGTCCGACCGGACGTCGTGATTCACTTGGCCGCGCAGTCGCTTGTGCTGCCGAGCTACGGCGATCCTCTCGGCACGATCGCCACGAACGTCGTCGGTACGGCGAACGTGCTCGATTGTCTGCGCGAGCTCGGCCGGCCGTGCGCCGTGGTCGTGGTCACGAGCGACAAGTGCTATGAGAACCGCGGCTGGCCGTACGGTTACCGCGAGACCGACCCCCTGGGCGGGCACGACGTCTACTCGATGTCCAAGGCGGCGGCGGAGCTGGTGACCGCGAGCTACCGCCGCAGTTTCTTCGGCGACGGCGCGATCCGCGTGGCCTCCGCGCGCGCGGGGAACGTCATCGGCGGTGGCGACTGGGCGGACGGCCGTCTTGTTCCCGACTGCGTGCGCGCGCTCTCGCAAGGGGAGCCGATCCTCGTGCGCAATCCGGCGTACGTGCGCCCGTGGCAGCATGTCCTGGAGCCGCTGAGCGGATACCTCCTCCTCGCCGGCCGCCTCCTGGAAGGGCGAACGGACTTCTGCGATGCCTGGAACTTCGGGCCAAGCGTCGAAGACGCGCGGAGCGTGGAAGAGCTCGTGGAGGCGGTGATCCGGCAATGGGGAGGCGGCCGCTGGGTGGCGGACGGCAGCGCGCAGACCCACGAGCAGACGACGTTGCGCATCGCCGCGGACAAGGCCCGGGCGCTCCTCGGGTGGTCGCCGCGCTGGTCGTTTGCGGCCGCGGTGGAGCACACCGTGGCCTGGTATCGCGCGGAGGCCACAGGCGCGACGGCGGACGATTTGCGGGCGCTGACGCTCGCTCAGGCCGCGGAGTACGTACACTCGGCGGCAGCATGACTCCCGAGCAGCGCGAAGCGGAGCGCAAGCTCACCGAAGAGATCCTCGAGCGGGTGCGGCAGATCGCATCGATCCGCGGTGCGTCCGAGCCGTTCGTGCCGGGAGTGACTCCGGTCCGTTACGCCGGCCGGGTCTATGACGGCGAAGACATGGCCGCGCTGACGCGCAGCGCCGTGGAGTTCTGGCTCACCGGTGGGCGGTGGCATCACCGGCTGGAAGACGGTCTCGCGAAGTGGTACGGCGTGCACGCCGCGCGTCTGGTCAACAGCGGCAGCAGCGCGAATCTGGTGGCCATCGCGGCGCTCATGAGCGACGCCTGGGGCGAGCGCCGGCTGAAAAAGGGCGATGAGGTCATCACCGTGGCGGCCGGCTTTCCGACGACCGTCGCGCCGGTCCTGCAGCTCGGCGCCGTCCCGGTCTTCGTCGACGTCTCGCTTCCGACCGCCAACCTCGACGTCGAGCGCCTCGAAGCGGCGCGCAGCTCCCGCACGAGGGCCGTCTTCGTCGCCCACACCCTCGGCAACCCGTTCGACCTCGATGCCGTGACGGACTTCTGCCGGAAGCACGATCTGTGGCTGGTCGAGGACAACTGCGACGCCGCCGGTGCGCTCTATCGCGGGCGGAAGACGGGCACGTTCGGCGACCTCGCCACGCTCAGCTTCTATCCGCCCCATCACATGACTACCGGCGAAGGCGGCGCGGTCCTGTGCTCGAGCGACGCCATGAAGCGGGTGGTGGAGAGCATTCGCGACTGGGGCCGCGACTGCTGGTGCGTGCCCGGCGCGGACAACACCTGCGGCAAGCGATTCGAGTGGCAGCTGGGCGACCTGCCGGCCGGATACGACCACAAGTACACCTACACGCACCTCGGCTTCAATCTGAAGATGACGGACATGCAGGCGGCCGTCGGCGTGACACAGCTCGCGAAACTGGACGAGTTCTGCGCCGCGCGGCGCGACAACTGGCGTTTCTACCGGGAAGCCCTGGCGGACATGGAGGACGTGTTCGTGCTGCCGGAGGCGACGAGGCATGCGGATCCGAGCTGGTTCGGGTTCCTCATGATCGTGCGCGAGGATGCCCCGTTCACCCGGGATGCGATCGTCCGCCATCTCGAGTCGCGCAAGATCCAGACGCGGATGCTGTTCGCGGGCAACATGGTGCGGCAGCCGGCGCTCACGTCCCTCCTGGCGCGCAGCGCGGAGGAGCAACTGCCACCTCCGTATCGCGTCAGCGGAACGCTCGAGACCACGGACGCGATCATGAATCGCGGCTTCTGGGTGGGCGTCTACCCGGGACTGACGCCGCCGATGCGGGAGTACGTGGCCGCCGAGGTGCGGGAGGGCGTGCGGCTGGCGTCGCGATGAAACCGCTGCCGCCCGAAGACGTCCGGCATGTTCTCCGCGCGACGGAGTGCCTGTGGCGTGACCTGCATGGCCACCGCCTGTTTCTCACCGGCGGCAGCGGCTTCTTCGGAGTCTGGTTGCTGGAGACCGTGCTCGCGGCTCCTATCGACGTCTCGGTGGTCGTCCTGACTCGCGATCCTGCGGCATTCACGGCGCGCCTGCCACACTTGGTCTCGCATCCGGCAGTCGCGCTCATCGAAGGTGACGTGCGCACGTTCGACTTCCCGGACGGAGAGTTCCGGTACGTCATCCACGGGGCCGCGGAAGCCAGCGCCGCGCTCAATACGCAGCAGCCGAAGGAAATGTTCACGACCATCGTCGGAGGGACGCGGCAGGTGCTGCGGTTCGCCGCCGGCGCCGGCACGCGCCGGCTGCTCTTCGTCAGCTCGGGCGCAGTCTATGGCCCGCAGCCGCCGGAGGTGAGTCACGTCGTAGAAGATCGCCTGACCGGACCGAACACCATGGATCCGGGCTCCGCGTACGGCGAGGGAAAGCGGGCCGCGGAGCTCCTCTGCGCCATGGCCGCGCGTGAGCACGCGCAGCTCGAGCCGCTGATCGCCAGGCCGTTCGCCTTCGTTGGGCCGGGACTGCCGCTCTACCGGCATTTCGCCATCGGGAACTTCATCGCCGATGCGCTGGCCGGCAGGACGATCGCCGTACGCGGCGACGGCACGCCGCTTCGCTCGTACCTCTACGCGGCCGACCTGGCCATCTGGCTCTGGACGATCCTGTTCCGCGGCCAGCCACTGAGGCCCTACAACGTCGGCTCCGACCAGGCAGTGTCGATCGCGGAAGTCGCAGGGCGTGTGGCTGCCGCGACGCATCCGCCGCTCGACGTCGCGATCGCTCGCACGCCCGATCCCGCGCGGCCGCCGGAGCGTTACGTCCCGAGCACGGAGCGCGCGCGGAGCGAGCTCGATCTGCGGGAAATGGTGAGTCTCGATGAAGCGATCGCGCGCACGCTGGCGTGGCATCGCCGTCCGTCATGACCGGCTATACTGCCGAGCCGTGCGGGGCCCGGAGACGGCATTGACGCATCCTGCGGGAGGCTGGCGTGGCGGGATGGCGAAGCGCGATGCGGCGCAGTTCGTCCGCTTCGTCCTGGTCGGCCTGCTCAACACCGCCTTCGGCTATGGCGTGTTCGCCCTGCTCATCCTCCTCGGCATCCCCTATCCCATCGCCACGCTCCTTTCGACGGCAGCGGGCGTCCTGTTCAACTTCAAGAGCTACGGAACGCTCGTCTTCGGCAGTCACGACAACCGCCTGCTGCTCCGTTTCGTGGCCGTGTACGCCGTCATCTACGCGGTGAACCTGATCCCGCTGCGATGGGCGGAGCGCAACGGAATCTCGCTGCTCGTCACCGGCGCGGCCGTGGCCCTTCCGATGGCGCTGCTGTCGTTCCTCCTGAACCGACGCTTCGTGTTCGCCGCCAGGAAGTCATGAGGAAGAAGCTGACCATCGGCACTCCCTGCTACCAGGAAGAGCTGAACGTCCGCCACTGCTACGAGGCGGTGAAACGCGTGCTCGAGCCCCTCGCCGACCGCTACGACTACGAGCACATCTTCGCGGACAACGGCAGCAGCGACCGCACGCTGGCTTTGCTCCGGGAGATCGCCAAGGAAGACAAGCGCGTCAAGGTCCTGGCCTACTCCCGCAACTTCGGCGTCGAGAAATCGGTGATCACGCTGTACCGCCATGCCAGCGGCGACGCGGTGATCCTCATCAGCTGCGACCTGCAGGATCCGGTGGAGGTGATCCCCGAGTTCGTGAAGAAGTGGGAAGAGGGCTACGACATCGTCAGCGGCATCTACGCGAACCGCTCCGACACCTGGCTGTTCAGCAGGCTGCGCAAGCTGTACTACTGGCTGATCACCAAGATCGCCAACGAGCCCCTGATGCGCGACTTCTCCGGCTACGCACTGCTGGACCGGAAGGTGGTCAACGAGCTGGTGCCGTTCGCCGATTTCTCGCCCTACACGAGGGGATTGATCGCGGCGACGGGCTTTCCCCAGGCCACAGTGCCCTACACGCGGCCGGCCCGCCAGCGGGGGCGCTCGACCTACAACCTCGCGCTCTACATGGGGACGGCGATCAACGCCATCATCAGCCACAGCATCGTCCCCATCCGCCTGGCCACGTTCGCCGGCCTGACGCTGTCGGCGATCTCGATCCTGATGTCGTTCGTCTACGCCATCATCAAGATCTTCAACTGGGACTTCCAGGCTCCCGGCGCGACCACTGTGGTCGTGCTGGTGCTCTTCTTCTCCGGCATCCAGCTCTTCTTCCTCGGCGTCATCGGCGAGTACGTGGGAGCCATTCACTCCCAGGTGCGGCAGAAGCCGTTCGTGGTGATCCGGGAGAAGATCAACTTCGACGGGGACACGGCTCCGCCCTCATGATCAAGGTCGCCGACTACATCGCCCGCCGAGTCGTGGAGGCGGGAATCCGCCAGGCCTTTCTGATCACCGGCGGCGGGGCCATGCATCTCAATGATGCCTTCGGCAAGGAGCCGGGTCTCGACTACGTGTGCAATCACCACGAGCAGGCCTGTGCCATGGCGGCCGAGGGGTATGCGCGGGTGAGCGGGCGGCCGGCGCTGCTGAACGTGACCACCGGCCCGGGCGGGATCAACGCCATCAACGGCGTTTTCGGCGCGTACACGGACTCGATTCCCATGCTGATCGTGTCGGGCCAGGTCAAGCGGGCGACGTGCAAGGCCTTTCACGACGTGCCGGATCTGAGGCAGCTCGGCGACCAGGAAGTGGACATCGTGCGCATGGTCGGCGGGGTCACGAAATACGCGGCGGTTCTCCGCGATCCGCAGGATGTGCGTTACGAAGTGGAGAAGGCGCTCTGGCTGATGACCCACGGCCGGCCCGGGCCGTGCTGGCTCGACGTCCCGATCGACGTCCAGGCGAGCATGGTCGACGAGTCGGCGCTGCGCGGATTCGAGCCGCCGGCCGAGCCTTCCGCGGACATCGCCGCGCAGTGCAGCGAAGTGATCGCGCGCATCGCGGCGGCGAAGCGCCCTGTGCTGCTCGTGGGCAGCGGCATCCGCGTCGCCGGCGCGGTCGACGTCTTCGAGCGCGTCATCCGCAAGCTCGGCATCCCGGTCACGACTGCATGGACGGCGCACGACCTCATCGCCAGCGACGACCCGCTGTTCGCCGGCCGCCCGAGCACGGTCGGCGACCGGGCCGGGAACTTCGCCGTGCAGAACTCGGATCTGCTCCTGGTCATCGGCTGCCGCCTGCACATCCGCCAGGTGAGCTACAACTGGGAGTGGTTCGCGCGGGAGGCGTTCAAGATCCAGGTGGACATCGATCCGGCCGAGCTCTCCAAGCCGGTGGTGAAGCCCGATCTGCCGATCGTCGCCGACGCCCGGCTCTTCCTCGAGGAGCTAGAGCGGCAGCTCGACGGAAGCGGCAACGACCCCGACCGGCATCGCGCGTGGGTGGGCTGGTGTCGCGAGCGGGTGGAGCGCTATCCGGTCGTGAGCGAAGCGCAGCGCAATGCGCCGGCGCTCAACCCGTACGCGTTCATCGAGCGGCTGGGCGCGAAGCTGGACGCGGACGACGTTGTCGTGTGCGGCGACGGCGCCGCCTGCGTGGTCACGTTCCAGGCCCTGAAGACCCGGCGCGGCCAGCGCCTGTTCACCAACGCCGGCTCAGCGTCGATGGGCTACGACCTCCCGGCATCGATCGGCGCGGCGGTCGCGCGCGGCGGCAAGCGCGTGATCTGCATCGCCGGCGACGGGAGCGTGCAGCTCAACCTGCAGGAGCTGCAGACCGTGGTCCATCACCAGCTTCCGATCAAGCTCTTCGTCCTCAACAACGGCGGCTACCTGTCCATCCGGCAGACGCAGCTCAGCTACTTCGGACGGCTCGTCGGCGAGGGCCCGCAGAGCGGAGTCTCGTTTCCGGACATGGTGAAGATCGGCGCCGCGTACGGCCTGCCGAGCGTGCGCCTCGAGGGGCCCGGCGACTGCGACCGCGTGCTGGATGAAGTGCTGTCCGCGAGCGGACCGGTGTTGTGCGAGGTGATGCTCGACCCTAATCAGCAGTTCGAGCCGAAACTGAGCTCGCGCCAGCTCCCCGACGGGAAGATGGTCTCCTCGCCGCTCGAGGACATGTCGCCCTTCCTGCCGCGCGAGGAGTTGCGCGAGAACATGCTCATCCCTCTCGTCGAAGAGTGATCAGAGGCCGCGGTCGGCGATCTTGTCGCGCAGAGCGGGATTGGCCGCGTACGGGCTGTCGAAGTAGTCCAGCATCACCGGCTGATCCGCGGAGAGCGGCTTGGTCAGCACCTCCCCGGCGATCAGCTCGCGGCAGGAGATCTGCCCCTTCTGCAGCGGGATGGCCAGGTAGACATCCGCCTCGGTGAGCTTGTGGCCCGCCGGGAGATCCTGCCTCGCGTAGACGCCGCGGACCAGGCTGTCGAGGTAGGCGATCTCGCGATTGCCGGGAATCCGCTTCTGGTCTCCGTGCGCGCCGCACATGGCCTTGGCCTTGTAGAACGCCCGGAACCACTCGTCGCACTGCTCGGGCAGTGTGCAGTAGGGCGACACCTTCACCCCGTCCGAGTCGATGTCGATGTGCCGCTCGAACGTCCGCGCGCCCTTGGCGTAGGCGATCATGATCGACGACGTCCAGTCGTGGTACTCGTGCGTGGAGAAGCCGATCGTCAGCCCCGGATAGCGCTCCCGCAGGAAGTCGATCTGGTTGAGCTCCAGCTCGTTGTCCTCGGTCGGATAGAGCGAGACGCAGTGATTGAGGGCCAGGGGGATGTTGCGGTTCCAGAAGAACGTCACCAGGTCGTCGACGTCCTTGAGCGACGATCCGCCGGTCGAGGCGATGACGGGCTTGCGGGTCTTGGCGATCTTCTCGATCAATACCCAGTCGTTGAGATCCGAGCTGGCGATCTTGATGATGTCGCAGTCGAGCTCCACGCAGAGGTCGACGCTCTTCTCATCGAACGGCGTAGCCATGCGCAGGCAGCCGCTCTTGCGGATGTGCTCGCACAGCGTCGCGAAGTCGTCCCGCGACATGCGCGTATCCATCGTCTTCTTGACGTAGCGGATGTCCGTCCGGTCGCGGAAGTCCTTGTGGATGAAGTTGTCGACGTCGCGGAGCTGCAGTTTGATCGCCGCGTGCACGTTGTTGTAGCGGACGACCTTGGCGAAGTCCGAGACGATCTTCATGCCGCGCTCGAGCTTGCCGAGGTGGTTGTTGGCCAGCTCGAGGACGAAGAGCTCGTCGAAGATGTTCCGATTCAGCGCCGGAGTCTGGAAGGGGCTGTGTGGCATTGGACGGTCAAGAATGCCACAGTCTGCGCAGTCCCTCCAGGGTCTCGTCTTCGGACACGCTCAGGCGGAAATCGCGTCCGAACCGGGCGGCGATGAGCTCCCGCAGCCGCCCGGCGCGGTGGGCGAGGCCGCCGGAGAGCACGAGCGGAGGCCAGTTGCCGCCCGGGAACAGCCGCTCGGCCGCGGCGGCGTAGTTCGAGGCCATGTTCTCGTAGGCCGCCAGGAAGAGATCGCCGAGGGAGAAGTTGCCTTCGCGGATGTTCTCGATCCGGCCGCTGCGGCCGACGGCGCCGTGGAAGAACGAGAGGTCGACCGCCAGATCCGTCGCCGGCAGGGCCTCGACGGCGCGGTCGATCTCCTGCCATTCGGCGCGGGTCATCCGCCGAAGCAGGTTCAGCGCGCGCCCGGCCGGCAGGTGGGTGATGGTCTTGAGAAACCGGCCGTCGAGCCAGGGCCGGACCTTGAACGGGCCGGAATCGAACGTGTCCGAGAGCGCGCTGACCTGCGAGCCGGTGCCGATGTTGATCGAGAGCTCGCCGCCGCCGAGATGCGCGCCGAGGAGTGCGGCCTGCTGGTCGCCGATGGGGGAGTACACGGGGATCCGGCGGTAGTGGCCGACGATGTCGCGAGGGTGCGTGATGCGCGGCCAGGCGAAGCCGTCCAGACCGAGGGCGGCGATGAGCTCGGAGTCCCACGCCGCGCGGCGGACGTCGAGCACGCCGAACGACGCCGCGAGGGTGACATCGGCGGACGGCTCGGCGCCCAGGAGCGCGTTGGGAAGGGGAACCGGCGCGAGCCGGTCGCCGCGCCGCACGGTCCCGGAGCGCACCATCGCATGGAGCACGGAGGCCGCGTGGCCCGGGCCGATCTCGTTGCCGATGCGCTCGCGGGCGGCCGGCGAGCAGCGCTCCTCGAATTCCGGGAACGTGCGCAGCGAGCGCTGGTCCTGCCAGGAGATGAAGTTCGTCGCCGCGCGGCCGTCCCCGTCCACGAGCGCGAAGCCGTGCATCTGCGTGCTGACCAGCACTCCCGCGCACTCCGGCTCCGCGTCCAGCAGCTCATCGAGCCGTCCGGAGAAGATCTCCGCGATCGGAGCCATCGCGACCTCGCGGAACGAAGGATCGAGGCCGGAGAGGAACGGTGGAAACGGATCGCGCCGAACGTGGCGCGCATCAGGCGCAGCCGTGTCGACGACCGCCGACTTGATGAAGCTGCCGCCGAAGTCAATGGCTGCAAAGCGCATCGGGCCGCCGCAGATAGTCGGAGATCTGCCCCTGCAGTGCCGCATCGAACGGCACGCTGACGATCCTCAGGTCGCCGGGCTTCGCGAGCAGGATCAGGTTCACGCTTCCCGCCGCGGCCTTCTTGTCCCGCCGGGCCGCGGCGATCAGCTCCTGTGCGCCGACGCGGCGCGAGAGCGGGAACGTCAGATGCCGCCGCGCGAACGCGTGCACGTCTTCGAACACGTCGCGATCCAGAAGCCCCCGGGCGACGCTGATGTGATTGACCAGGTCGATGCCCCAGACCACGGCCAGGCCGTGCGGCACCTCGTGCGCGGTCAGCGACTCCAGGGCGTGGCCGAACGTATGCCCGTAGTTGAGGATGCGCCGGAGGTCGGACTCGTACTCGTCTTCCTCGATGACCGCCTTCTTGGCCAGGAGGCTGTCGCGGATCAGCGCATCGAGCTGGCCGTTGCGGAGCCCGTCGCGGTCGACCACCGCGCGCAGGCGCGCGAAGCCGTCCGGCGTGCCGGTGAGCATGAGCTTGAGGATCTCGCCGTAGCCCGAGGCGACGTCGGCATCGGAGAGGGTGCGGAGGAAATCGGTGGCGATGAGGACGCGCGCCGGCGACTGGAACACGCCCAGCTGGTTCTTGAACTCGCCGAGGT
>JBIOTX010000174.1:0-20951 GCA_044866315.1 Thermoanaerobaculia bacterium
CCCCGGCGCCGATGCGGCCGTGGTTGCCCTGCGAGTCGCCGTGCTCCATCGCTCCCTCGAGCACGTAGGTGACGGTCTCGAAGCCGCGATGCGGATGATCGGGCGCGCCCTTCGCCTCGCCCGGCGCATGCGTCACGGGGCCCAGGCGGTCGAGCAGCAGAAAGGGATCGAGGTGATCGAGACGGGCCGTGGGGAACGGCCGGGTCACGATCATGCCCTCACCTTCGAGCTGGGGCATGGCGTGGATGAGCTGGAGAGTGGAGCGTGTCGTCATGGTCATCCCTCACAACAGAAACGTATTCCTGTCGTACAGTTTTGCCATGATCGATGTAATCCTCAAACGCTTCGAGCAGCCCGACGAAACGCGCACCTTCGAGCTCGGCCGGTTCGAGGTGGTGACCATCGGCGGCATGACCATCGGCCGCGCGACCTACCAGCCCGGCTGGCGCTGGTCCACGCACGTGGGCCCGTCCACGGGCGCCACCCACTGCACGGTCGAACACCTCGGCCTCGTGCTCTCCGGACATGCCACGGCCGCGATGGCGGACGGCACGGTCCACCATCTCACCCCGGGCACGCTCTTCTCCATCCCCTCCGATCCGCACGACAGCTGGGTGGTGGGCGACGAGACGTACGTCTCGCTGCACTTCCTGGGCGCCGGGACTTACGCGAAATAGGCATGGCGCGCCACCTCCATCCCGACTTCGCCGAGGTGTACGACGAGACCTCCCTGTGGAGCTCGCGATTCGGGGCCCTGCTGTTGGACAACCTAGAGCTGCGCACAGGCATCCGCGGCCTGGACGTCGGCTGCGCCACCGGCTTTCCGCTCCTCGAGCTCGCCCATGTTCACGGACCGTCGTCGTCCTTCGTGGGCATCGATCCCTGGGGCGATGCGGTCGCGCGCGCGGGGCGCAAGCGCGACTTCTACGGGCTGACCAACGTGGAGCTCCACGTCGGCGACGCGGCGGCGATGCCCTTCGACGACCGGTCCTTCGACCTCATCACCTCGAACCTCGGCATCAACAATTTCGACAATCGGGAGGCCGTCCTGCGCGAGTGCCACCGCGTGGCCCGCGACGGCGCGCGCATCGTCCTGACCACCAACCTCACCGGACACATGGCCGAGTTTTACGACCTCTTCCGGGCCACGGTTCCCGAGCGGGCGGCCGAGATCACACGGCAGGAGCAGCATCGCGGGACGCGGGAGAGCGTCGAACGGCTGCTCACCGAGGGCGGCTTCCGCATGACCAAGGTCGTCGAGAGCGAGTTCTATCTCCGCTTCGCAAGCGGCACGGCCATGTTCCGCCACTCCCTGGTGCAGTTCTTCCTCGATGGCTGGCGCAGCGTGGTCGACGACCCGGCGGTCTACGCCGCGCTCGAGGAGCAGCTCAACGCCAGGAGTCCGCTGCGAATGCGGATTCCGATGTTGTATGCGGAAGCCATTCGCGCGTAGCTAAACCGCCTCCGCCACGATCTCCAGCACTGCCGGCGTGATGAGCCGCGCATGCGGGTTCGCTTCGCCCCGCACGAGCGCCTCGCGCACGGCCGCGGCCTCCTCGGTCGTGAGATACCCGAGCTCGGCCATCCGCTCGGTTCCCGTGGCGACGAACGTCTTCGGCCATTGCCACATCAGATCGCTCGGCGCGATCACGTCGATGTGCGGGCGGAGCTCGCGGATGGCGAATCCGCACTCGGGCAGCCAGGTCGTCAGATCGAGAGCGATGTCGGGCTCTCCGCCATTCGCCCGCCAGCTCGCCATCACCGCGGCCACGAAGCTCTCGAAGACCTCCGAGCGCGGCACGAGGCGCCAGGTCCGGTAGTCGAAGTACTCGTGCAGCACCAGCGTGCCGCCCGGGCGCAGCAGCTGGCGCACGCGGCGGAGCAGCTCCTTCGGCTGCCGGACGAAGGCGAACACCCAGCGCACCCACGCGCCGTCGGCGGCGAGCGGCGGCAGGGGGTCGCTGTCGAGGTCGGCCTCGATGGCCTCGATGTTGGACAGCTCGCGCGCGCCGGCCGTTGCCCGGAGCGCGTCGAGAAAGCGGCGCGAGCGCTCGATGGCGATGACCCGCCCTCGCAGCCCGGTCAGCTCCGCGAGGTCGAGCGTCGCGTGTCCCGGCCCGGCGCCGACGTCGACGAGGGTCTGCCCGGTGGTGAAGCCGGCGCGCGTCCAGGCAGCGAGCGCGCGGGAGCGCCACACGCGATGCTGCAGGCCGAGGCGGTCGATCTCGTCGTCGTGGGTGCCGAGGACGTAGTCGCGTTCGCGTTGCATGCCGGTAGAACACGCACCGGGCGACTGCCGTTCGCAGCCTTCACACCGACTTCACATCCTCACCCCGCGCGCTCCTCGCCGGACCCCTAATCTCCCGCACAGCAAAGGAGAAGGTCCATGAAATTGAAGTTTCTAGCCGCGGCGATGGTCTTGGCTCTGGTGACGCCGGCGTTCGCCGACGACGCGCAGGAGCAGCAGACGCCGCCGCCCGCCGAGCAGGCTCAGGAAGAGCAGCCGACGCAGGAAGAGGAACCGCCGCAGGAGCAGCCGCCGTCGCAGGAGGCCTTCACGGAGCTGAAGAACGTCGTCGACGCTCTCAGCAAGATGCGCATCACCGGCTACATCCAGGCCCAGTACGTCAACGACGAGGCCTCGGCCAACGAGCTCTCCAGCCCCACCGCCACGCGCAACCGCGACCAGTTCTCCATCCGCCGCGGCCGGGTGAAGTTCACCTATCAGTTCTCGCCGACCTCGCGCTTCGTCCTCCAGCCGGACATCACCACCTCCGGCGTCACCCTCAAGGACGGCTACGTCGAGTTCACCGAGCCGTGGACGACCTGGAAGCACACCCTCACCGCCGGTCAGTTCAACTGGCCGTTCGGGTTCGAGATCATGTACTCGTCGAGCGCCCGCGAAGTGCCGGAGCGCTCGCGCGTGATCCGCACGCTCTTCCCCGGCGAGCGCGATCGCGGGGTGATGCTCTCCGGCCTGGGCCTGGGTGAGAAGTTCAGCTACCGCGTGGCCATCGTCAACGGCACCGGCACCACGCAGTCGTTCGACTTCAACAAGCGCAAGGACTTCGTCGGCCGCGTGGGCTACGGCCTCGGCCCGGTCGATCTCGGCGCCTCGGTCTATCGGGGGAGCGACCTCGTGGCCACGGCGACGAACAGCCGCGGGCGGGAGTTCGACAAGGAGCGCGCCGGCATCGACTTCCAGTGGATCACGCCCATCCAGGGCCTCGGCATCCGCGGCGAGTACATCAAGGGCAAGCAGGCCCCGGCCTCGGGGACGACTCGCACCGAGTCCCACGACGTCGACGGCTGGTACCTCTACGCCATCCAGAACCTCGGCACGCGCCACCAGCTGGTGCTGCGCGTCGACGAATACGACCCCGACACCGACGTGTCGAACAACGCCGTCCGCACCTACAACCCCGCCTACATCTTCCACTGGGACGCGAACAGCAAGGTGATGCTGTCCTACGAGTCGATCAAGAACGAAGTCGCCGATCCGGACGACAACGTCTTCACCCTCCGCTACCAGTACAGCTTCTAAGGAGACCCTACTGATGAAGAAGACTCTGATCGCACTACTCGCCGCCGCGATCGCCCTTCCCGCGCTCGCCGCGAAGCCGGTCACGATCAAGGGATCGGACACGATGGTGATCATGAACGCGCGTCTGGCCGAGGCGTTCATGGCCAAGCAGCCGGGCACGGTCATCCAGGTCACCGGCGGCGGCTCCGGCGTCGGCATCGCCGCGCTGATCAACGGCACGACCGACATCGCCGCCTCCTCGCGGCCGATCCGCACCAGCGAGGTCGACAAGCTGAAGGCGCGCTTCGCCACCCCCGGCTTCGCCCACGCCATCGCGCGCGACGGCCTGTCGGTCTACCTCAACGAGAAGAACCCCGTCCGCGAGCTGACCCTTGCTCAGATCCGGGACATCTATACCGGCAAGATCACGAACTGGTCGCAGGTCGGCGGCCCGAACGCGCCGATCATCCTCTACTCGCGCGAGAACTCCTCCGGCACGTACCAGTACTTCAAGGACAACGTGCTCCTGGGGAAGGACTTCGCGCCGCGCGCGCAGACGCTGCAGGGCACGGCCGCGGTGGTGAACGCGGTGTCGAAGGACGCGAACGGCATCGGCTACGGCGGCGCCGCCTACGCCAAGGGCATCCGCTTCGCGGCGGTGAAGAAGGACGACAAGAGCCCGGCCATCCTGCCGAGCCTGGAGACCGTGCGCAGCGGCCAGTATCCGATCAGCCGCTTCCTCTATCTCTACACGCGCACGAAGCCGTCGAAGGACATGAAGTCATTCATCGACTGGGCGACCGGCCCCGAGGGGCAGGCCATCGTGTCGAAGGTGGGCTACTTCCCGATCAAGTGACCGGCGGCAGCGGATCATCGCCCTCACAGGTTGCAGGGCGATGCAAGGGGTGGCTCGGCGCGGGGGACCGTGTCACGGAAAGCGACGGATGTCGTGCGGAATCCCGCCACGAGGGTCTCGACCTGGTCTGGCGTGAGTACCGTTTCCGCGGCATGGAAGACCCAGTCGATTTCCTGCCTGTATCGGCGTGGCTCTCTGGCGCTCTTCAGGCCGTTGCGCGTGAACCAGAGGTTGAAATTGATGGACATGGGCGACTCCGGGTAACCCTCGCCCGTGTGCGTCGCGAAGGTTGCGCCGTCCACGAAATAGCGGACCTCTCCGTTTGCCACCTGAATGACGAGCGTGTGCCAGCCTGCATGGCTGCCCGCCTTGGATTCGTGGACGTTGACTGCTTTCCAGTCGGGTTCCGGGTGGAATGTCTCCCAAGTGGTGGTGAACAGGATCGGGCCGGTCCTGCCCCATCCGCCGTTCGGCAGATACTCGAAATCCATTTCGCTGTATTCAGGCGCCAGGGGCTCGCGGAGGGGGCTGATCGTGTAGAACGTCTGGATCACTTCGTCGCCATCAGGACCGGAAACCGCGTCGTCCGTGAATCGCACCCGCGCGGCATAAGTGCCCTCGCGGTACTTTCGCTCATGGCAGATCTGAACCTGGCGCGTGTTCGCCGGCGTGCCGTCGGTGGCCGCGGTGAGTTGAAGGACGCGGTTCGCGGAAGAGCGATCTTCAGGCGAAAAGGCGACGCCCGAGGGATCCCAGGCGGCGCCGGGCACGCCTGGCCATCCCGCCACCGTCCGAACGATCCAACCCCGATTGCGAAGCTGCTCGTGTTGCGAGTAGGTGAAGTCGTCGAAGAAGACGTGTCGCGGGAGCTGTTCCGCCGGCCGTGGGGTGGTGCTCATGTCCGTTGCGCAGGCGATGGCCATCAGAAGGACCGAAGCCGCGGTGCGAGGGCCTTTGTTCATGACGCGATCATCCTGCGTACGCAGAGATCGCGCCTGCCAGTTCGCGATTGCTGGCGTTAAGCGCCGTCACGATCTCTGCTTCGGCGGGTTTGGCGCTCGGCAGAGAGAGTACGTTCGCCAGATCGCCCATGAGCGACGGCAGGTCTTCAGGGAGCAGGTACCATCGCCGGTCGCTGATGACGAGGTGGAGATTCGTATCGACCTCGAGCACGGCGAAGCCGGATACCGCGTCCTTGGAATAGAGCAAAGGGCCCGATATGGGCTCACGGACGATCCTTCGGATGGTCGCCCGGCGAGCCAGAAGTTCTCGCAGGAGCTCGATCTCGTCGCCACCACGGATTCGTCGGCCATCGCTGAGCTGGTAGAACAACCTGAAGCCCGGATCCGATTCGATCAGGAGCCTGGAGAGATCGAGATGATTGGTCGAATCCGCTGGGATCTCTCCATCTCCGGCCGCCAGAAACACGAGGCTTTTCGCGAGCCCGTACCAGTCGGACTCGTTCGTCGGTCGCCCCCGGTGTTGCTCGGGCGCGGTGAAGCCGATCGTGCCAACCGGCTTGTGCTTGTGGCCGGATCTGCGGCAGAAGGACCAGTCGACCAGTTTCAACTCGTAGTCGGAGACGACGATGTTGAACGGAGTGACGTCACAATGAACGAGGTCGATCTCTCGCAGCCAGTTCAAGACCGCCGTCATCGATGACAGAAACTCGCGAAGCATCGCCCCCCGAGCCACGGATTTGTGGCCGCAGACGACCACTCGTCCCAGCGTCGGGCCGGACACGAGCTTCTGCAATTCAAAAACGTATGGACCCTCTCTCCAGACGGCGCTGGGCGCGGCGACCGCTGGAATCCGGCATTTGGCCGCTTCGGCCACGAGACGGGTCAAGGCCTCGAAATCACACAGTTCGGCGGACGTGCGCTTGACGACGAAGGTCTCATCGGGAATCGCCGCGATCTGACAGGTATGAATGGTGCTGTGATCCGTTTGGGACAACAGCTGCAAGGTCACGACGGAATCGGACCGCAATGGGAGCGCAGCCCAGTTCACGTCGGCAGTGGGCGTGGCCGGCGGTGAGGGAGCATGAGATCGAAACACGGCATCGCGAACAGGGGCGGACTCCGCCCTGGAGCTGGGCGGCGGCGTGATCGGAGCGCTGTTCGTCGATTCCTCAGATCGCGGTTTGGGACCGATCTGCAGGTGCCATAAATTGACCGAGCGTCCTTGCCGGAAAGCGATGATGATGAGAATCGTGACACCGACAGCAATCACGCTGATGATCGGTAGCCACACGATCATCGGGAGCTCTGACAATTTGTCGGACATGGCCCTGGGATGTAGCTAGCGTAGCACGAGCAAAGCGGGCGGCCCATCGTGACAGAATCCCGCGCATGTTGCCGATGACGCCGCGCCGCCGCTGGCTGGTCACCGCCGGCGTGATGACCGGGATGCTCCTGGCGGCCCTGGAGGCCACGGTCGTCGGCACGGCCATGCCGACGATCGTCGCTGTCCTTGGCGGACTGGCGCACTACAGCTGGGTCTTTTCCGCCTACCTGCTCACGTCGACGGTGACCGTGCCGGTGTGGGGCAAGCTCTCCGATCTCTTCGGCCGGCGGCCCACGTTCCAGGCCGGCATCGGCATCTTCCTCGCCGGCTCCGTCGCCTGCGGCATGTCGGGCACGATGACCCAGCTGATCTGGTCCCGCGCGCTCCAGGGGCTCGGCGCCGGCGCGCTGGTGCCGCTGGCGATGACGATCATCGCCGACATCTTCACGATCGAAGAGCGCGGGCGGATGCAGGGGCTCTTCTCCAGCGTCTGGGGAGTCTCCAGCGTGATCGGTCCGCTCCTCGGCGGCTTCATCACCGATCACTGGTCGTGGCGGTGGGTCTTCTACCTCAACCTTCCGGTCGGCGTGGCCGCCGCGGCGATCATCGGCTTCGCCCTGGTCGAGCAGAAGCGCACCGAGCGGCCGACGATCGACTACGCCGGCGCGGCCATCCTCACCGCCGCGGTGACGATCCTCCTGCTCGTCCTCGGCGAGGGCAAGTCGCCGCGCGCGCTCCTCGCGCCCGGCACGCTCGCGCTGATGGCGCTGGTGATCGCGCTGCTGATCGCGTTCCTCTGGATCGAGCGGCGGGCCCACGACCCGATCGTGCCGCTGGTGCTGTTCCGCAACCGCGTGGTCACCGTGGCCATCGTGGTCGGCTTCCTGGCCGGCATCGCCATGTTCGGGGCGATCACGTTCGTGCCGCTCATGGCCCAGGGTGTCCTCGGCGCCACGGCCACGGAGGCAGGGTCGTTCCTGACGCCGTTCATGCTGTCCTGGGTGTTCTCGTCGATCGTCGGCGGGCGGCTGCTCATCCGCCTCGGCTCGCGGAAGCTGGTCATCTCCGGGATGATCCTGATGATGGCCGGCTTCATCGGCTTCGCCACGTTCTCGCGCACCACCCCGCGCCCGGTGCTGATCGCGGAGTTGATTCTCATCGGCACGGGCCTGGGCCTGTCGATGCTGACGCTCTTCATCGCCGCGCAGCACGCCGTACCGCGCGAGCAGCTCGGCATCACCACCGCCCTCAACCAGTTCTCCCGTTCCATCGGCGGCGCGATCGGGGTGGCCTTCCTCGGCGCGCTCCTCGCGGCCGGGCTGGCGCAGTTCTCGGACAACCCGAACGCGCTGGTGAACCCCGAGGCCCGCGCGCACATCCCGCCGGCCGCGCTGGCGGCGCTGCGCATCGCGCTGGAGGGCACGCTGCGGAACATCTTCGCCGTCTGCGCCGGCGTGTCCGTGCTGGCGTTCCTGATCTCGCTGGCCCTTCCGGCCGGCAAGTTCGATCAGGCCCACTCCGAGCGCATGGTCATGGCGGAGATGACCACGATCGACCCCGAGCACGAGCCGGAGGGCTGAGCACTCTTGACGGGCGATGCCTGCAGTGGCTACATAAGTCCCAACAAATGGCCGCCCAACTATTCGACCGCCTCCAACTGCTGACCCCGGGCAGTGAGAAGTACCGGCGGATCCTCCGGCTCTTCGAGCGCCACACCCTCTCGGGCGTCATGGCCCGGCTGGTCACGGAGAGCGACCCGGAGGCGCGCCAGCGCCTGGAGGACATGCTGCGGAGGCTGCTGGACGAGCCGGAGCCGTCGTAGGCGGTTTCTTTACACGCTCTCCACATCGTCCGCACACCGTTCTGGCGCATCATCTCGGCGTCCGAGAACGAGGAGCCCGCACGCATGGCCAGACGACTGCGTTCCATCTATTCGTGGTCCGAGGGTGTGCTGGGGAGGGTGGGTGCAGTTCCGGAGGCGTCCCTGCGCGCCTTCGAATACGACGTCGCCACCGACGGCGAGTGGCGCGCGGAAAGCGACGACGGCGAAGACACCGTGCGCCTGTGGCGAACACGGCGGCCGGACCTCGCGCCGCCGGAGCTCTGGGTGGGAGATCGGGAGCGGCTCGACTAACCCACTTCACGCGGAATTTACACGCCCTCCCTCAGCGGTCCACACCCGGCCTTTACGCTTCGCCCGCCATGAAGCACATCGCTCGAATTGTCTTTACCGCCGCCCTCATCCTCGCCGTCGCCGCCTGCGGCGGGCGCGAGCGGCAAGCCGGCGGCGCGGAAGCGCCGGCGGTCGATCGAAAGCCGCTGACGATCAAGGGCTCGGACACGATGGTCATCCTCGGGCAGCGGCTGGCCGAGGAGTACATGAAGAAGAATCCCGGCGCGGTCGTGCAGGTCAACGGCGGCGGCAGCGGCACGGGCATCGCCGCGCTGATCAACGGGACGGTCGACCTGGCGCAGTCGTCGCGGCCGATGAAGGACGACGAGAAGGCCAAGACCAAGGCCAGCCGCGGCGCGGACGTGGTCGAGCAGGCGGTGGCCCTCGACGCCCTGGCGGTGTTCGTCCACCAGAGCAATCCGGTCCGGCAGCTCACGGTGGCCCAGGTCAAGGACATCTTCCAAGGCAAGGTCAAGAACTGGTCGCAGGTCGGCGGTCCGAACGCGCCGATCGTGCTGTACGGGCGCGAGAGCTCGTCCGGAACGTACGACTACTTCCGCGAGCACGTCCTGAGCAAGGAAGACTTCGCCCCGGCCGTGCAGACGCTCCAGGGCACGGCGGCGATCATCAACGCCGTCGGGCGCGATAAGAACGGCATCGGCTACGGCGGCATCGCCTACGCGAAAGATGTCCGCCCGATCGCCATCGCCGCCGCGGGGGGATCCGCCGTCGCCCCGAGCGAAGAGACCGTCGCGAACGGCACGTATCCGCTGGCGCGCAAGCTGTTCTTCTACTACCCGCAGACGGCGCCGGAGCGGGTGACGAAGTTCGTGCAGTGGTCGCTCACGCCCGAGGCGCAAGGGCTGGTGAGCAAGGTCGGCTACTTCCCGCTGCAGACCGCACGATGACCAGAGGCTTTCGCAACAACGTGATGACCGGCGTCTTCTCCGTCGCCGGGTGGGTGGCGATCGTCTTCATCTTCCTGATCTTTCTCTTCACCTTCAAAGAGACCATCCCCATCTTCACCGACCCGGAAGTGGGCCACGAGGCGAACGTGAAGAAGTTCTTCGCCGAGCCGCAGCCCGCGCCGACGCTGGCCGAGCGGTACATGTGGCAGCCGACGTCCGAGGTGCCGAAGGTGTCGCTCTGGCCGATCATCCTGGGCACGCTGAAGGCCACGTTCGTGGGACTGCTCTTCGCCTGCCCGCTCGGCGTGGCCGCGGCGCTGTTCTCCTCGGAGTTCGCGCCGCCGCGTCTGCGCGAGATCATCAAGCCGGTCATCGAGCTCCTGGCCGGCGTCCCCTCGGTAGTGATGGGCTTCTTCGCCCTGATCGTGCTGGCGACCTGGCTGCAGGAGGCCTTCGGCTTCACCTACCGGCTCAACGCCATCAACGCCGGCATCGCCTTGGGGTTCGCGCTCGTGCCGATCGTCTACACGATCTCCGAGGATGGCTTGTCGGCGGTGCCGCGTTCGTATCGCGAGGCCTCGTACGCCCTCGGCGCGTCGCGGCTGCAGACGGCACTCAAGGTGGTCCTGCCCGCCGCGGCGCCGGCCGTGTTCGCCTCCTTCGTCCTCGCCTTCGGCCGGGCCATCGGCGAGACCATGATCCTGCTCATGGCCGGCGGCAACGCCGCCATCACCTCGTTCTCGCTCCTCGACCCGCTGCGCACCCTCTCCGCGACCATCGCCGCGGAGATGGGCGAGGTCGTGGTCGGCAGCGCGCACTACGCGGCGCTCTTCTTCATGGGCACGCTGCTGTTCGTGATCACCTTCATCAGCAACACCGTCGGACAGGTGGTGATCCGGGGGATGCAGCGGCGGATGCAGGGGGCGGGATGAAGCGCGTTCTCGACAAACTCGCCATCGGCGCCCTGGCCTCGAGCGTGGTGATCATCCTGGCCATCCTGGTGGTGATCATCGGCAACATCGCCATCCACGGCGTGCGGCAGGTGACCTGGGAGTTCATCTCCCAGCCGCCGCGCGACGGCCTGACCGCGGGCGGGATCTTTCCGGCCATCGTCGGCACGGCGGCGCTGGTGATCCTGATGTCCATCGCCGCGGTGCCGCTCGGCGTGGCCACGGCCGTCTACCTGCACGAGTACACGCCCGCGGAGGGACTGACGCTGGCCTGGCGGCGCTTCAAGGTGTCGAAGGGGCGGCCGGAGCGGCGGAAGCTCTTCTTCCGGGCGCTGTCCGCGCTGCTCGCGAACGTCACCCGCAGCGCCGTGGCCAACCTCGCCGGCGTGCCGTCGATCGTCTTCGGCCTCTTCGGCCTCGGCTTCTTCATCCAGTTCCTCGGCCGCAACATCGATCGGGCCACCCAGCCGCCGGGAGAGGTGCTGTGGGGACAGGGCTCGCTGCTCTGGGCCGCGTGCACGCTGGCGCTGCTCACGTTGCCGACGGTGATCGTGGCCACGGAGGAGGCGCTGCGCACGGTGCCCCAGGACCTGCGCGAGGCCTCGCTGGCCCTCGGCGCGACGCAGTGGGAGACCATCCGCCGGATCGTGCTTCCCGGCTCGCTCTCCGGCATCCTCACCGGCGCGATCCTCGGCATCTCCCGCGGCGCGGGTGAAGTCGCCCCCATTCTCTTCACCGGCGCGGCCTACTACCTGCCGTTCCTTCCCGAGCGCGTGACCGATCAGTTCATGCACCTCGGCTATCACGTGCTGATCCTGTCGACGCAGTCGCCGGACGTGGAGGCCACCAAGCCGCTGCTCTACGGCACCGTGTTCGTGCTCCTCGCGCTCACGTTCCTGCTCAACCTCACCGGCGTGATCATCCGCACGCGCACCCGTTCGAGAATCCAGCGATGACTACAATGGACATCGTGACTCAGGCACCTCACGCGCCCGGGCGCACAGCCGCTTCGGAAGCCGCGGCTACGAAGATCGAAGTACGGCAGTTCAACTTCTTCTACGGCGAGGTGAAGGTGCTGCACGGGATCGATCTCGACATCCCGGAGAAGCAGGTCACCGCGCTGATCGGGCCGTCGGGCTGCGGCAAGTCGACGTTCCTGCGCTCCATCAACCGGATGAACGACATCATCCCCGGCGCGCGCGTCGAGGGGCGCATCGCCATCAGCGGGCAGGACCTCTACGCGCCGAACGTCGACGTCGTGGCCCTGCGCCGCAGGGTGGGGATGGTCTTCCAGAAGTCGAATCCCTTCCCCAAGTCGATCTACGAGAACGTCGCCTACGGCCTGCGCATCGCCGGCACACGCGACAAGCGCACCCTCGACGAGACGGTCGAGCGCTCGCTGCAGCGCGCCGCCCTCTGGGACGAGGTCAAGGACCGCCTCGGCGCCAGCGCGATGGCTCTCTCCGGCGGCCAGCAGCAGCGCCTCTGCATCGCCCGCGCCCTGGCCGTCGATCCCGACGTGCTGCTGATGGACGAGCCGGCCTCCGCCCTCGATCCCATCGCCACCCAGAAGATCGAGGAGCTCGTCTACGAGCTCAAGAACAACTACACCATCGTCATCGTTACTCACAACATGCAGCAGGCCGCGCGCGTCTCCGACCGCACCGCCTTCTTCATGCTCGGCAAGCTCGTCGAGTCCAGCGACACGAGAACGATCTTCATGAATCCGAAAGAGAAGTTGACCGAGGACTACATCACCGGAAGGTTCGGCTGATGCGCCATTTCGACCGCGAAATCGAACGTCTCAAGGAGCTCCTCCTGCGCATGGGCGCGATGGTGGAGGACCAGATCAACGAGTCCATTCGGGCGCTGCTCGAGCGGGACACGACCGTGGCCCAGCGCGTGCTCGACGCGGACAGCGCGGTCGACCAGATGGAGCTGGAGATCGACCAGCACACGATCGAGCTGATCGCCATGATGCAGCCGGCCGCGGTCGACCTCCGCTTTGTGGCCGCGGCCATGAAGATCACCCCCGAGCTGGAGCGCATCGCCGACCTGGCCGTCGATGTCTGCGAGCGGGCCATCGAGCTCAATCGCGAGCCGCCGCTCAAACCGCTCATCGACATTCCCCGCCTGGCGCGCATGGCCCAGGACATGGTTCGACAGTCGCTGGACGCGTTCGTCCGCCGCGACACCGTCCTGGCCCGCCAGGTCATCGCCCGCGACGACGAGGTCGATCTCCTCACCGAGCAGTCCTTCCGCGAGCTCCTCACCTACATGCTCGAGGACTCGCGCAACATCTCCCGGGCCATCCGCCTCACCTTCATCGGCAAGTACTTCGAGCGCATGGCCGACGGGGCCACGAACATCTGCGAGATGGTCGTCTACCTGGCCGAGGGAAAGGTCATCAAGCACAGCGGCGGAGGTCATGACTCGGACTGATCTGCGCGTCGCGCTCATCGAGGACGACGCCGACATCGCCTTCACCGTGCGCCTGAACCTGGAGCGGGAAGGCTACTCCGTCACCACCTACAACAACGGCCACGAGGGTCTCCTCGGCGTGCAGCAGGGCGGCTTCGACTTTTTGATCCTCGACCTCAACCTGCCCGACCTGGACGGCTTCACCATCTGCCGTGAGCTGCGCCGCGACCCGGCCACGAAGAGCCTGCCCATCCTGATGCTCACCGCGCGCATCTCCGAGGCCGACCGGATCATGGGCCTCGAGCTCGGCGCGGACGACTACCTGGTCAAGCCGTTCAGCGTCCGCGAGCTGCTCGCGCGCGTCGCGGCCATCCTCCGCCGGGCCAAGGGGAGCGACACCGACGCCGCGGTCTACGATGACGGCCAGCTGCGCATCGACGGCCGCACCCTGCGCGTCTACGTCGAGGGCGACGAGGTGAAGCTGGCCAAGAAGGAGCTGGAGCTGCTCTGGATGCTCGTCCGCAACCGTCCCGCGGTCGTTTCCCGCGACCGCATCCTTTCCGAGGTCTGGCAGGTCGCGGATGATGTCGAGACCCGCACCGTGGATGCTCACATCCGCAACCTGCGCAAGAAGATCGGCAAGGACCGGATCAAGACCGTCATCGGCTACGGCTATCGATTCGAGGAGTAGCCAGTGGCCAGTAGCCAGTTGCCAGAGGGACCAGGAGTTACGGCAACTGGCAACTGGCTACTGGCCACCGGCCACTGATCATGCATCCTTTACGGGTCCTGCTCTACGCCTCATTGTTCATCGCCGGAGCGGTGGCGTGGGGATTCAGTGTCGCCCTCAGTCACGCCGGCGTCGCGCCCGCGGCCACGATCGTCATCGCCGTGGTCTCCTTCCTGGCCTTCCTCCTTCCCTGGACCGGCGTCTACCTCTGGGCCATCCGCCGCGCCGGTGATCTCGACGAGCTGACCGACCGCACGCGGCTCGTGGCCGAGGGAGCGTACGAGCGGGCCATTGCCGACCGGACCTATCACGGCGAGGTCGACGATCTGGCCCGCGGCGTCGACGAGCTGCGGGCCACGATCGTCCGTCACGCCGCGGAGGCCCGAGAGCAGCGCGCCGCGCTGGAGGAGATCGTCGCCTCCCTCGGCGAAGGGTTGATCGGCGTCGGCCCGACCGGCCGCGTCGTCGTGGCCAACGCCCGGGTCGGGGAGATGTTCGGCAGCGGCACGAACGTGGTCGGGCGGTCGGTGATCGAGGTGGTGCGCAAGCAGTCGGTCGTGGCCGCGGTGGACAAGGCCCTGCGCGGCCAGGCCTCGGTCGACCGGACCACCGTCGGCGCCGGCGACGCCGAGCGCCAGATCGAGATCCGAGTCTTCCCGGTCGAGGCCTCGCCCGGCATCGCCGCGGTGGCCCTCTTCATCGACGTCACCACTCTCGAGCGCCTGCAGCGCGTGCGCAAGAACTTCCTCGATGACTTCTCCCACGAGGTGCGCACGCCGCTGGCGGGGCTTCGGTCGGCCGCGGAGACGCTCGAGCGCGGCGGCCTCTCGCCGCAGCAGGAGCAGCAGCTGCACAGCGTCATGCAGCGCCAGATCGCGCGCATCGAGCGGCTGGTGAGCGACCTCGCGGAGCTGAATCAGATCGAGTCCGGGGAGATCGTCCTGCAGCGCCGGCCGGTGAATTTGCGGGCCATCCTTTCCGAGCTCGCGGAAGACTACGCCGGGGTGGAGCTGCAGGGCGGCGAAGACGTGGTCGCGTCCATCGACGCGGCTCGGGCCCAGCAGATCTTCACGAACCTCATTGACAACGCCGTCAAGCACGGCGGCGGCGCGGTGACCATCGACGTGGCGCGCGAGAACGGCGACGCCGTCGTGCGCGTGTCCGACCAGGGGCCGGGCATCCCGGCCGCGGAGCTGGAGCGCGTGTTCCATCGCTTCCACCGCGTCGACCGGAGCCGCTCCCGGCCCGGCACGGGCCTCGGGCTGGCCATCGCCAAGCACCTCGTCGCCGCCCACGGCGGCTCCATTCGCGCGTACAACCGGGAGGGGGGCGGAGCAACATTCGAAGTCCGCCTTCCGATGACATAGAATCCGCGCGCCTTTTCCCAAGGAGGACGCTTCTGTGGCCAAGTTCCGTCTCATCCCCCGTGAGGAGAAGTTCTACGACGACTTCAAGCTGATGGCCGATCAGCTCAAGCACGGCGCGCGGCTGCTCGAACAGATGCTGGCCACCGATCCTCCCCAGTCGGACAAAGTCCACGAGATCAAGGAGGTCGAGCACCAGTGCGACTTCCTCACCCACGAGATCATCCAGCGCCTGAACAAGACCTTCGTCACCCCCATCGACCGCGAGGATATCCACGAGCTGGCCCGCACCCTCGACGACGTGATCGACGCCATCGACAACGCCTCCGCCCTCATCCCGCTCTACCGCATCGACAAGATCCGCGGCGGCGCGCGCGAGCTGACCCGGGTGATCATCGAGCAGACCGACGAGATCCGCGCCGCGGTCGAGGCCCTGGAGCGGCGCAAGGGGGTGCTCGAGCGGGCCATCGAGATCAACCGCCTCGAGAACGAGGCCGACCGCATTCACAAGAACGCGATCGCCCAGCTCTTCGACGAAGAGAAGGACCCGATCGTCATCCTGAAATGGAAAGAGATTCTCGACCTGCTCGAGGAGGCCACCGACGCCTGTGAGGACGTCGCCAACCTGCTCGAGAACGTGGTCGTCAAGCACGGCTGAAGCGATGGAGCTGCTCATCGTCGTCGCGCTGATTGCCGTCGCGCTGACGTTCGACTACATCAACGGCTTCCACGACGCGGCGAACTCGATCGCCACGGTGGTCTCCACGCGCGTCCTCTCGCCGGGCCAGGCCGTGGTCTGGGCTGCGTTCTTCAACTTCGTCGCCGCATTCACCTTCGGGACAGCGGTGGCCAAGACCATCGGCAAGGGCATGATCGACCTCAACGCGGTGACGTTCGGGGTGATCTTCGGCGGCCTGATGGGGGCCATCATCTGGGATCTCGTCACTTGGTACTTCGGCCTGCCGACCAGCTCCTCGCACGCGCTCATCGGCGGATATGCGGGCGCGGCCATCTCGAACGCCGGGATGGGCGCGATCATCCCTTCCGGTTGGACCAAGACCCTGATCTACATCATCCTCGCGCCGATGATCGGGATGATCCTCGCGTTCATCCTGACCGTGCTGACCTTGAACGTCTTCCGGCGCGCCTCGCCCATGCGCGTCGACCGCCTGTTCCGGAAGCTGCAGCTCGTCTCCGCCGCCGCCTACAGCCTCGGCCACGGCGGCAACGACGCCCAGAAGACCATGGGCATCATCTCCGGCGTGCTGGTGACGGCCGGGTACCTGAAGACCTTCTCCATCCCGGTCTGGGTGGTCCTCGCCGCGCACGCCGCCATCGCCCTGGGCACGCTCTCCGGCGGCTGGCGGATCATCCACACCATGGGCAGCAAGATCACCCGCCTCCAGCCCGTGGGCGGCTTCGCCGCCGAGACCGCGGGCGCGATGACGCTCTTCCTGGCCACCTCGTTCGGCGTGCCGGTCTCGACGACCCACACCATCACCGGCGCGATCGTCGGCGTCGGCGCCACGCGGCGGCTGTCCGCCGTGCGGTGGGGCGTGGCCGGGCGGATCGTCTGGGCCTGGGTGCTGACCATTCCGATGTCGGCGCTGATCGGCGCGGGGATGTTCTGGCTCTGGCGTATGCTCGGCGGCAGATGAGACGACTCCTTCTGGCTCTGCTGCTCGCCCTTCCGCTCTTCGCCGCCGAGGTGATGACCAACGCGGACGTGGTGAAGCTGGTGAAGGCCGGTCTCTCCGCGGACACGATCGTGGCCAAGATCGCCGCCTCGCAGACGAAGTTCGATACCTCGACGGACGCGCTGGTGGCGCTGGCGAAGGACGGCGTCCCCGATTCCGTCGTCCGGGCGATGATCCACTCGAGGCCGGCTCCTCCCTCCAAAGCCGCACCATCGCCCTCGCGCCGCTACGAGGTGTCGATTCACTCCGACAAGTACTCGAAGTGCGACGGCGCCGAGCTGCGGGTCGACTCGACCGGCGTGAAGGCCTCCGGCTGCCGCAAGCTCGACTTCAAGCTGGCCTGGGCGGAAATCAAGACCGCCTGCTACGAGTACGGCTTCCGCGGCGTGGTGGTGATCAACGACCACCGGATCTCCACGGTCACGCCGGCCGAGGCGAAGAAGATCGTCGAGCAGCTCCAGGCTCGGGTGCCGGTCGCGGCCTGCGCTACAAAATGACGAAGAAGTAGTACCCCGCCGCGGTCAGCCAGAGCGCGAAGGCGATCGCATACAACGGCAGGGCGAACTGTTTCTTACCCAGGAACCAGATCAGCCCGAAGCCGGTGGCGAGCAGGACCAGGGGGATCGCCCAGGCCGAGCTCGCCACCTCCTTCCCCTCGAAGATGGTCCCCACGGCCCGGGCCAGGGGGACGGTCATGGTCAGGCTGACCAGCAGCAGGACCGCGGCGAGAACGCGGGGAATCACGGTTTCACGCATCAAAAGTCGCCCAGAATTTTTCCGCTATACTGCCCGTTCCGTACCTGCCAAGGCTCATTTTCGAAGGGTAAGTACATGAAACCAGAGATTCATCCGAAATATCAGCAGGTCACCGTGCACTGCGCCTGCGGCGAGGGCTGGACCACCGGCTCCACCCGCAAGGAGCTGCGCATCGAGATCTGTTCCAAGTGCCACCCGTTCTTCACCGGTCGCCAGAAGCTGGTCGACACGGCCGGCCGCATCGACCGCTTCCAGAAAAAGTACGCGGGCAAGGGGAAGGCTGCAAAGTGAAGTCCCTCTGGCGCGGTTCGGCGAGGTTCATCGCAGGCGCATTCAACGCCTTCACGAATGGTCTGACCTCGTCCATGCCCGCTCCAGGTGACAGGAACGTCGATATGCTGATCGGCGGCCAGGCCGTGATCGAGGGCGTGATGATGCGCTCCCTGACCGGCTACTCGGTGGCCGTCCGCCAGCCCGACGGCGGCGTGGCCATCCGCAAGGACAAGCTCGTCTCCGTCACCAGGCGTTATCCCTGGCTCCGTTTCCCCGTGCTCCGCGGCTCGGTCGTCCTGATCCAGTCGCTGATCCTGGGCATCCGCGCCCTGAACTACTCGGCGAGCGTGGCCTCGGCCGGGGAGGAAGGGGAGCCGGAGATGTCCAACTGGGCCATCGCCGGCTCGATGGGCATGGCTCTCGTCCTCGGCGTGGGGCTGTTCATCCTCGCCCCGCTGGGCCTCACGAACCTGCTCCGCCACTACGTGTTCCCGGAGATGGGGAACTTCGCCTACAACGCCATCGACGGCGTCATCCGGGCGATCTTCTTCTTCGTCTACATCGCCTCCATCTCGATGATGGAGGAGATCCGGCGCGTGTTCCAGTACCACGGCGCCGAGCACAAGACGGTCTACACCTTCGAGGCCAACGAAGACCTGACCGTCGAGAACGCACGCGGCAAGTCCACCCTCCACCCGCGCTGCGGCACGAGCTTCCTGATGTTCGTCATGGCCATCTCGATCCTCGTGTTCTCGCTGATCCCCTCCACCGCCCACTTCGCGGTGAAGTTCGGCGCGCGCGTGGTCCTCATCCCGCTCATCGCCGGCCTGGCCTACGAAGTCATCCGCTTCTCCGCGCGCCACCTCAACAGCGCCGCCTGCCGCGTGCTCATCACGCCGGGCCTCTGGCTCCAGCGCATCACCACCAAGGAGCCGGACGACAAGCAGCTCGAGATCGCCATCATTGCGCTGAAAGAAGCGCTGCTCTACGACGCGGTCGAGCCGGAACAAGCCGCCGTCGCTTAGCTGAGCTCTCTCCCCCTTTTGTCTCCCGAGCAAAGTCGAGGGATCTAGAGCCATGTACGAAAAGCTTCAGGAAATCGAGAAACGCCACGAAGAGCTGCAGCAGAAGCTTGCCGACCCCTCCGTGGTCACCGACGTCGCCGCCTACCGCAACACGATGAAGGCCATCTCCGAGATCGGGGAGGTGGTGGCCAAGTACCGCGAGCTCAAGGACGTCCGCAAGCGTCTGTCCGACGCCCGGGAGATGCTGCGCTCGGACGACGAACTGCGCGAGCTGGCCGAGCTCGAGCTGGCCGAGCTGGAGCCGAAGGAGCCCGCGCTCGAGCAGGAGCTGCAGGTCCTCCTCCAGCCCAAGGACCCCAACGACGACAAGAACGTCTTCGTCGAGATCCGCGCCGGCACGGGCGGCGACGAGGCGTCCCTGTTCGCCGCGGAAATCATGCGCATGTACGTCCGCTACGCCGAGTCGCGGCGGTGGAAGGTCGACATGACCGACGCCAACTACTCGTCCGTGAACGGCATCAAGGACGCCACCCTCCAGATCGAGGGCGACAAGGTCTACTCCCGGCTCAAGTTCGAGTCCGGCGTGCATCGCGTCCAGCGCGTCCCCCAGACCGAGACCCAGGGGCGCATCCATACGTCCGCGATCACCGTGGCCGTCCTCCCCGAGGCCGAGGACATCGACATCCAGATCAACGAGAAGGACCTGCGCATCGACACCTTCTGCTCGTCCGGCCCCGGCGGCCAGTCCGTCAACACGACCTACTCCGCCGTGCGCATGACCCACCTCCCCACCGGCGTGGTCGTCTCCTGCCAGGACGAGAAGTCCCAGATCAAGAACCGGGCGAAGGCCCTCAAGGTCCTCAAGGCCCGCCTCTACGACATGGAGCGCCAGAAGCGCGAGGCCGAGCTGTCCGCCACCCGCAAGGGGATGATCGGCTCCGGCGACCGCAGCGAGAAGATCCGCACCTACAACTTCCCCCAGGACCGCGTCACCGACCACCGCATCGGCCTGACCGTCCACAACCTCCCCGACATCATGAACGGCAACCTGGATGTGGTGATCGACCAGCTGGTCGCCCACTTCCAGGCCGAGCGGCTCAAGGAGGCCGTGGAGGCGCGCTGAGGTCTCGGAGTGCGGCGGCGCCAGCCGCCGCTTTCCGCGGTGTGCTTTTCTTGGAGGCAATCGAGCGCGAGTTCGAGCTGCTTCTCGAGCGGAGGGAGAGCCAACGCGGCGCGCGGCGGCATCGCCCACGATGAGTGGCGCACCCTATATTCGCTCATGCGAATATCCCACCCGTCATGCGCGCGATCGTCAGCGAGGGAATCGGAACCGGGCTACTCGTGGCGGCCGTCGTCGGCTCGGGAATCATGGGTAGGACCGATGGACTCGGTCCCGGGCGCCGGTACACCGAATTCTCGTGCCGGTACGCACAATCCCTCGCGTCGACCCGCGCAATCCGCCGCGATGGTACGCCCCGTCTCCGTGTCGAGCCGGACAATCCGGCCGTCGACTCACACAGTCCTCTCCGTCGACTCGCACAATCCTCTCTGTCGACTCGCACAATCCACCATGACGGCACGCCCCGTCTCCCCGTCGACTGGCACAATCCGGCCGTCGACCCGCACAGTCCTCTCCGCCGACCCGCACAGTCCTCTCCGCCGACCCGCACAATCCTCTCTGTCGACCCGCACCGTCCGATCTGTCGACCCGCGCCGTGCGCGTGAGACGCGCCGCCTCGCTGCCTGCCGGTACGCGAGTCGTCCGTCTTCGAGATGCGGCGTATCCCATCACGGGGGTCTTCCTCCGCGGAGACGGTGCCGGTCGTCGCAGTGGACTGCCGCTGTCGTCAGGCTGAATTGGCCGAGTCGTCCGGGATTCCTGTGCGACTCGCCGGGAATCTTGGGGAGATCGCGGGGGGAGCGGTGCCGGTCGTGACGGTGGATTGCCGCTGTCGTCAGAGTGAATTGGCCGAGTCGTGCGGGACTCCT
>JBIOTX010000175.1:0-37392 GCA_044866315.1 Thermoanaerobaculia bacterium
CTTGTCACGCCGCCAGCCGGGGTGATGGAAGTGGATGACGAAATCGCCGTTGTAGGAAGCCACGCCATTGGCGAAGGTGACCTTGCCGATCGTCCGCCAGTCTTTGACCGTCTGCTTCGCGAAGAGCCCGAAGTCCCATCGCTTGCCCGAATCGGAGACGGAGATGTCGAAGCTGAGCGTGCGCTGCGGCTCGGGGTTTCCTCGATCGAAGATGTGGGCGAGGACTTCGTTCCGCACGTCGTCTTCTTCGATCACCGGCTGGCCGGAGGAGGCTTTCAATCGCATGAATTCCGGCGCCCTCGTCGGCTCGCTCGGCGCTTTTCCCAGCTCGGCGATCGTGTAGACCTGACGGATGGACGGTTTGCTGTCGATGAGCGTGAAGACCAGCCCTTCCAGCAACAGTACCGGCAGTTGCGTACCGCGATTCCAACCGGTGACATGCGGCGCGTTGGTCAACTCCACCTCGGTGAGGTGCGAAGCGGTCGCGCCTCCCAGATCGTCCGCGAGGAAGACGTTTGCCGGCCGCAGCAGCTCCTCGTGGTTCTCGTCCATCGTGGGGTAGATCTTGAGAACGAGGCCGTACGAGCGCCTTCTGCCGGCGAGCGTCAGGGTCACGGCCAGGCTGATGCGGGCGATCACCAAGCCTCGGCTGCCCTTCCGGAAATAGCCGGAGTAGGGATTGTCCTCGGTGACCTCCCAGATGCCGGTGACACAGACGGCGTGGGGGCGTACGAACCGCCGAAAGCCGCGGCCGTCCGCCCCCCAGCGAAGATCCGCCAGAGAATCGAGCGTGCGGATCGACGCGAGCTTGAACCGCGGCGAGTAAACGTTCCGGTTCGTGACTCGGTACACCGGAAGTTCAGGCTCGCCGGCAGCGCCCCAGACTTTCTGGTGGGGATTGGCGAAGATCGCCGCCTTCACGTCACGGAACCGGGAGCCTTGATACGCGTGGTCTTCCTCGGTGAGCTCCTGTTTTCCGAAGATTGCGGCCGGGGCGGGGAGTTCGGGCATGGTCTCACCTCCTGGCGAGCGGCCCAATGGGTTCGCTTAAGTAAGTCTATACCTCTGTTTCGCGTTCCGTCCGCCATCAAAAGCGGAGATCCGCGAGACACCGCGGCCGGGCTTCCTCGCCGATCCGCGGTGGGCCCTGCCGGACGAGATCGCATACCTGCAGGGCAGCAGAATCATGGCCGTCAGCGTGAAGACGACGCCGGCATTTTCGGCAGGAACGCCTACGGCGCCGCGCTGCTGCAGGAACGCTTTCTCTGCTGTCTCAAGCGACGGTTGAAATCGACAGGGACGAGGATCTTCTTCTTCATGATTCGGCCAAGGCGGCATCGAGCGCCAGAGGCTCTTCGGGCAGGTCGCGCGTCGAGACGTAATAGAGGACCGGAACCGTCAGCCGCGACAGGAGCAGCGACGCGACTTCACCGGCCATGAGCGAGATGGCCAGCCCCTGGAAGATCGGATCGAAGAGGATGACCCCGGCTCCGACGATGACCGCGGCCGCAGTGAGCATCATCGGCCGGAAGCGAACCGCTCCGGCATCGATCACGGCCTGGTCGAGCGGCATTCCCTGCGCGAGGCGCAGCTCGATGAAGTCGACCAGGATGATCGAGTTGCGCACGACGATGCCGGCGCCGGCGATGAACCCGATCATGGACGTCGCGGTGAAGAATGCGCCCATGAGCGCGTGCGCCGGAATGATGCCGACCAGCGAGAACGGGATCGCGGCCATGATCGTCAGCGGCGTCTTGAACGACTGGAACCAGCCGACGACGAGGATGTAGATCAGCACGAGCACGGCGGCGAAGGCCAGGCCGAGGTCGCGGAAGACTTCGTAGGTGATGTGCCATTCGCCGTCCCACTTCATGGCGAAGCGCTCGGTCGCGAACAGCTGCCGGGCCACGAGCCGCTCCATGGCGTAGCCTTCCGGCAGGCGGAGCTTCTCCAGCTCGCGATCGAGCTTCATGATCGCGTAGACCGGACTCTCTTCGCTCCCCGCGACGTCCGCCGTGACGTAGACCACGGGCATCAGATTCTTGTGGTAGATGCTCTTCGGTGCGCTGACCTGGTCGACGCGCACGAGTGTGCCGAGCGGCACCAGCGCTCCGTTCGCGCCGCTCACGTACAGCCCGCGAAGAGACTCGAGCGACGAACGAAGGGCGCGCGGCACTTCGACGCGGATCGTCACGTCCTCCGCCTCGCGCTCGTCGTGCAGCAGACCGGCGCTCATCCCCGAAAGCGCGAGCCGCAGCGTCGCGTCGATCTCGCTTTGGGAGACCCCGCTGAGCGCGGCCTTCTCGCGATCGATGACGAAGCGGTATTGCACCTGATCGTCCTCGACGTAGGTGTCGATGTCGACCACGCCGGCGGTGCGGTCGAAGATCGCCTGCACGTCTTTCGCGACGGCCATTTGCCGCTCGTAGTCGGGACCGTAGATCTCGGCGACCAGCGTTTGCAGCACGGGCGGACCGGGCGGCACCTCGGCGATCTTCACGCGTGCACCGGCACGCGCGGCGGCTGGTGCGACCTTCGTGCGTATCCGCTTGGCGATGTCGTGGCTCTGCGCGCTGCGCCTGCCCTTCGGCAGCAGGTTCACCTGCAGGTCGGCGACGTTCGGGCCGCGGCGGAGAAAGTAGTGCCGCACGAGACCGTTGAAGTTGTACGGCGAGGCGGAGCCCGCGTACATCTGCCAGTTCGCGACTTCGGGCACGTCGCTCACGATGTCGCCGATCTCGCGCGCAACCGCCGCCGTCCGCTCGAGCGTCGTCCCCTCGGGCATGTCGACGATGATCTGCAGCTCGCTCTTGTTGTCGAACGGCAGCATCTTCACGCGCACGACTTTGAATGCGAAGAGCGAGACCGCAGCGACGAGCAGCAGCGCCACCATCGCCAGGAAGGACGTGCGCCACCGAGCGTCGTGAATGATCCGGCCCATCAGCCGCCGGTACATCCGCGTCGTCCACCCTTCGGCGACGGCGTGCATGTCTCCCTCGCGCGCGAGTAGCCGGCGCGCGGCCCACGGCGTGACCATGAAGGCGATGACCAGCGAGAAGAGCATGGCCGCGGCGGCGCCGACGGGAATCGGGCGCATGTACGGCCCCATCAGGCCGCGCACGAAGCCCATCGGCAGGATCGCCGCGATGACTGTGAATGTGGCCAGGATCGTCGGGTTCCCCACTTCGGCGACGGCGTCGATCGCGACCGCGCGCAGCGGGCGGTTGCGGTTCTCCGGGAGCCGGTAGTGGCGGACGATGTTTTCCACGACCACGATCGCGTCGTCGACCAGGATGCCGATCGAGAAGATCAGCGCGAACAGGGTGACCCGGTTGAGCGTGTAGCCGAAGAGCTGGAACACCGCCAGCGTGAGCGCGAGCGTCACCGGAATGGCGATGGCCACGATGCCCGACTCCCGCCATCCGAGGGCCAAGCCGATCAGGATGGCCACGGAGAGAACGGCCAGCAGCATGTGGAAGAGCAGCTCGTTCGACTTCTCCGCCGCCGTCTCGCCGTAGTTGCGCGTCACCGCAACCTGAACCTCCGCGGGGATGATCACGCCGCGAAGGGCCTCGATCTTCTTCTCCACCAGCCGCGTCAGCGCGGTCGCATTCGCGCCCTTTCGTTTGGCGACGGAGACCGTCACCGCCGGACGAACGCCTTCGCGCGCGCCGAAGAAGACGTAGTCCGCCGGCTCCTCGGGACCGTCCTCGATGGACGCGACATCGCCGAGGTATACCGGGCGGCCGTTCGCAGCCGCGACGATGATCCGCCGCGCGTCATCCGCATCGCGCAGAAAGCCCTGCGACCGGACCAGCACCTCTCGATCTGCGGAGGCGAACGCGCCGCTGCTGCTCTCGCTGTTCGTCTGCTGCAGCGCCGCGGCGAGGCGTACCGGCGTCAGGCCATGGGCCGCAAGCCTCGCCGGATCGAGCCGGACCCGCAGCTGCCGCCGCGTGCCGCCGATGATCGTGACTTCCGAAACGTTCGGGACCTGCTTGATCTCCGTCTGCAGCTCGGCCGCGATCCGGCGCAGCGCGAAGTGGTCGTAGCGGTCGCTCGACAGCGTGAAGGCGAGCACCGGCACGTCGTCGATCGATCGCGGCTTCACCATCGGCCCGATCGCCCCCGGGGGAATTCGGTCGGCATTTGCGTGCAGCTTCTCGTTGAGCCGCACCAGCGCGTCCTCCTCGTTCTCGCCGACCTCGAAGCGCACCACCGCCATCGACGCTCCGGCCGATGACGTGGAGTAGATGTATTCGACTCCCGGAATCTCCCACAGGAGCTTTTCCATCGGCGTGGTGACGCGCCGCTCCACTTCTTTCGGCGACGCGCCGGGCATCTCCACGAAGACATCGATCATCGGCACGACGATCTGCGGCTCCTCCTCCCGCGGCAACAGCAGCACCGCACCGATCCCGATGAGGATCGACGCCGCGATCACCAGCGGCGTCAGCTTCGACTCGATGAACGCGGCGGCGAGTCTCCCGGCCAGTCCCTGCCTCATGGGCCGCTCCTCACGATCACGCCGTCGCGCACGCGGGCCGGCGTCGCCACGACCGACTCACCGGCGTCGAGGCCGGAGAGGACCTCCACGTCCGCTCCGCTGGCCGCGCCGGCGGTGACGAGGCGCATGCGCGCGACGGCATCCCGGCCGACCACGAACACACTGGTGAGCTGGCCGCGACGGACGAGCGCCTCCGCCGGAACGACGATCGCGCTTCGCTCGCCGGCGGGAAACGCGACCTTCACGTACGTCCCTGCGCGAAGCGGCCGCGCCAGCTCGAGCTTCACGAGCGCCGATCGGGCGGTGGAGTCGACCGACGGCTGGACCCGGACGACGCGTGCTTCGACGCGTTGCTCGCCGGCCTCGACGACCGCGCGTGCGTTGGCGGCAACGGCGATGCCCTCGGGCACGGTGGCATCGACGCGCGTCGCCCGCTCCTCCTCGACCGAGACCAGCGGCACGCCCGGGGCCGCCTGTGCTCCGGGATCGACGAAGCGGGCCGTGATGATGCCGTCGCTCGGCGCGCGGACGCTGCTGTAGCCGAGCACCGCGGTCGCCTGTGTGACCGCTGCCTGCGCCCCCGCGCGGCCGGCGTCGAGCCGCGCGACCTCGGCCTGCGCGGCGGTGTGCCTCGCCCGTGCTTCGTCGTACTCCTGCTGGCTGGCGGAGCCTCGCTCGCGCAATGCGGTGAACCGGCGATACGTGGTCTCGGCGAGTTGTGCGCTCGCCGTTGCGGCCTCGATCGAGCGCTCCAGCTCGTCGCGTCCGGCGCGGGCGCGCTCGGCCTGTGCTCGCGGCTCGCGCGCGTCGATCTCCACCAGCACGTCTCCCGCGCGCACGCGGTCCCCCTCGGCGACTGCGACGCGGACCACCGTTCCGACCACGTTGGCCGCGAGCGTGCTCGCGGTCTGCGAGCGGACCGTACCGGCAACCGCGTGGAAGGCCGGCAACGATGTTCGCCGCGCCACGACGACCGGTGCCTGGACGGTTTCGCGTGCCGGAATCGTCTCGTCACCGCTGCACGCGGTCACGAGGAGGGAGAGAAGCATCGCCTTAGCGGAACGATTCGACATCGTGTAGGTCTCCGGTGGCGCGCAGCAGCTCGGCGTGGGCGACGACGGTCTCGTACCGCGCCGCCAGGAGGTCGAAGCGCGCCGAAACGAGGGCCGTCTGTGCGCGAAGGTGTTCGGTGATCGTGGTCAGGCCCTGCTCGTATCGATCGTGAACGATGCGCGCGGCGGACTGCGCCTGCGCGACGGCGGCCGCGGCCACGGAAGATGTCTCGCGCGCGACGCGGAGACGGTGCCATGCGGCGATGCTTTCCATCGTCACGGCGTCGCGGGCGATCGTTTCGCCGGCACTGGCGGACTCGCTCTCGGCGCGTGCGGCGGCGACGCGGGCCGGCCTCGCTCGGTCGAATACGTCGAGGCTCACCATCACGCCGGCGGTGTGGTCGGCGTCGCGATGTCCGAAGGTCCCGCCGCTCGCGCCGAGGGTGCCGAAAAGATCGACGCGGGGGAGCACGCCGGCGCGCTCCGCCGCCAGACGCAGCTGTGCGTCCGACGTCATGCTCGCCGCGAGCCTCACCGGGGCGCGGTTGACGATTGCGCGGGCGACGACGTCATCGAGCGGAATGTCGTGGAGCCCGAGGACCGGCAGCGTGGCGTCGATGAGAATCCGCTCCCGCGGCGGCCGCTGCAGCAGGGTGGCCAATGCCGCCCGGGCGATCGCCAGGTCGCCTTCGGTGGCGATGACGCGCTTCCGCAGGTTGGCGACGTGCACGTCCGCCGCCAGGGCGTCGGATTCGACGAGCATTCCATGATCGAACCGGTCCCGCGTCGCCTTTGCGTCTGCCTCTGCCGAGCGGGCGTGCTCATTGGCCAGCCGCAGCCGTTCTTCGGCGACGACCACTCCGTAGAAGCGGGCGACGGCTTCCGCTCGCATGCGCTGGCGTACCTCATCGAGCTCGATCTCGGCGCGGCCGACTCCGTTGCGGCTGAGGCGGACGGCATTCGGGGTGCGGAAGCGGTCGAAGACCGCGAACCGAGCCGTCAGCGCGGCGCGGTAATTCGTCAGGGCATCCGGCGCGTTGAGAAAGGCGGGATCGAAGTGGCGGGCTGCAAGCTCGCCCTGCTCCAGGAGCGAGCCGAAGATGAACACCGGGTTGTTGCCGCGCGTTGCCGACTCCGTGATCTCGACGCGTGGGAATCGGGCGGCGCGTGCTTCCGCTTCGCGGGCCTCGGCGGCCCGGATCCGCGCTTCCGCGGCGACGATCGCCGGATTGCGCGCCAGGGTCTGCTCGACGGCATCGCCCAGGGACAGGCTTTGCCCGGCTGCCGTCGGGCAGGCCACCGCGAGCAGCAGCACGCCGGCCGCGGTTTTCATCACGCGGTTCTCGGCGCTCCGGCCGGGTCGCAGCACGCGGGCCGCTCCACGCCCGCCTTCCTGAGAATGGCCATCATCGGGCACCAGTTGGTGAAGCCGGACTGGAGGAGGTTCAGCCCGACGAAGGCCGTCAGGAGGTAGAACCACGGACTGACCCACCAGCCCAGGGCCAGGGAGGCCAGGACGAAGAGTCCGGCGATGAGGCGGAGATAGCGTTCGACGGTCATGATCGACTCCATTTCTTACTCATGACAATATGAACACATACTCATATCATCATGTGACGGCGCGCACCGATCAGCGTGCGGCGGAGGGCCTTAGAATGACGGCGATGTCCGGAAAGCGAGCGAGACATGGACCGCTGTCCGCCGACGCCGTGGAGCTCGTGGCGGCCCGCTTCCGCATCCTCGGGGAGCCGATCCGCATTCAGATCCTCCAGGCCATGCAGGCGGGGGAGCGAAACGTCAGCGAGCTCGTGGAGGACGTGGGATCGACCCAGCCGAACATCTCCAAGCATCTGCGCATCCTCCAGGACGCCCGCTTCGTGGCCCGGCGGCAGAACGGGAACAACGTCTACTACTCGATCGCCGATCCGACGGTGTTCGATCTGTGCGACCTCGTGTGCGGAAGCGTCAGTACGCAGTTGACCCGGCACGCCACGGTGGTGGATGAGCTCCGGCGCCGCGCCCGCCGTCGCTAGGGCCGGCGGTAATCCCAGTCACGTCGAGGTGTGTCACCGAGCACGCTTTTTTCAGCCGCGCGGACCTATCGTGATGATGCCGATACACCACGGTGCATCGGCACCCGATCCGGTGCTGGCGGGGAGGCGAATCGAGACTCGATCAGAGAACAATTCCCCATCGATCCGCCACCGGGAAACGGAGTGATCGGCCGACGAGAAGGAGTACCACTCGCCGGCCGATCGAATTTTCGCATCGTCTATTGAGAATGGGCAGCAGGCGCGTGCCGAGTGCTCCGTTCGTCATACCGCTCCCCATCGCGTCCAATCCGATCCAGTCATCCTGAGAAGAATTCCGGGGGCTCGACGTCGTCGTTGGGTCCACCGGAGGGCGGCGCAGGGTCGAGGCGGCCGGCAGACCATGATTCCGATGACCCTCACTCCCGGACAACGTCTCGGGCACCCGATGCCGTGTCGCCGGGACGACGCGAGCGGATGCGACGGCGCTCGCCGCAGTCCTCGTGGGACTGGTCGAGCCTCTTCGCGCAGCGCTCGTTTTCCATGCGTGCTTCATCGCCCCGTCCATCGAGATGCGAACGACGACCTGTTCGATCCGGATCCACGGCGACCCCTTCCTCACCCTCACACGCGCCTCGGAGGGGCCGCGGTTCTGCGTTCGTCGAGCTGGTCGTAGTCGCGTGTGCCACTGCTCCAGCCGTCTCCCACATGAGCCTCGGCTTGAAGAGAGCCATGGCGAGCATGAGCAGAGCGATGACCAGGAAAAGCGGAGTCGCACCGGGGCCGGCCACCAGGTCACGGATTCCGCGGACGTCGACGATCGGCGCGGCGATGGCGGCGATGAACAGGATGATCATCGGCCAGCGAGCGAGGCGTTGCAGGACGCGATACAGGCGCGTTCGCGTCACCAGCCCCCGCGTGCTCGGAAAGCGCACCTTCGCCAGCATCCAGATCAGGCCGAGCAGCTCGAGGGCTGGGATCACGACGCCGGCCACCACCACGACGACGCCGTACTGCCAATAGCCTCGGTCCGCCAACAGCTCCACCGTGCCGAGGAACGTGCGCTGCCAGACGCCGGTGAGAGTGTCGTTGACGATGATCGCCGCCGTGAAGGCAGGGACGCAGAGAGGAATGGCGACGGCCACGGCGGCGAGGGCCGGCGCGAATCGCGGTGCGATGTCGCGATCGAGAGTCTGGCCGCAGCGCGGACAGCGGTCACCCGGCCGCCGCGAAGAGGCCGCCATCTCGCAGACATCACACGAGGCGACGTGCCCGTCGGGAAACGAGGTGGCGTCGGGAAGGATCGCGTTCCAGACCGCACGCCGGTCCAGCGATCGATCGCCGATGAGCGCGAGGATGGCCACGGCGAGATAGCACCAGGCGCCGATGCCTGCCTCGACGCCGGTCGGAGCGGAAGCGCGGAAGTACGCGACGACGCCGGCGATGACGACGACGTCCGTCATGCTCCAACCGGTCAACTGCTCGCTCCATCGGAAAATCCTTCCCGGCTGCCAGATTCTCCAGCCCCATTGCAGGGAACCGAGAACCATGACCTGACACAGCGCGCGGAATGCGGGGAGAAGGAAAGCGAAGAGGAGGAACCCGAAGGCGAGCGGAAACCACACCTCGGTATAAATGACCGGAACACTGGAGACCAGGCGGCTCTCGAAGAAGCCGAGCTTCCGGATCGTCGAGTCCATGACCGGCATGAGCACCGCGGACGGGAGCACGATGCAGATCGCCATGGCGCAGGCGAGGGTAAGGCTGAATCCCGTCCGCGAGCGGCGCGCGAGGAAACGTCGACAGCGGTGACACGCCGCAATCGCGCCCGGCGGAAGCGGGGGAATGACCTGCGTCGCGGCGCAATCGGCACACGTGATCGTCATGGATCCGGGTGGGGGATGCCGCAGCGAGGCCGGCCAGACCCGATCACGCTGGTTGGACGCCCTACTCGGTGGTGTGTCCGTCGAAATGCTCTTCCGCAGTCTGGGCATCGGCCTTGGTGACGTGCACGGTTCCGTCTGCGTGCTCCGGCGGCGCGTAGAGCGTGTACAGCTTCATCGGCTGGACTCCCGTATTTCTGAGGTTGTGCCGGGCGCCTGCCGGAACGATGATGGCCACATCGCTCGCGATCTTCGTTTCCCGGCCATCGATCCAGACCTCCCCCTCTCCCTTCTCGATCCGGAAGAACTGGTCGCGGTCGGGGTGAACCTCTTCGCCGATCTCTTCGCCGGGCTTCAGGGCCATCAGCACGAGTTGCATGTTCTTGCCGGTATAGAGCACATGCCGGAAATCGGAGCCTTCCACGGTGCTTTGTTCAATGTCGCCGACAAACCCTTTCATGACGTCTCCTTCCTCCACATCAATGTAACGAGTACGCGGCCATGCGGGCGTGATCGCTGGAATATGGCCCTGTGATGGCGAACAGGTCCGTCGGGTGGGGCTCGGCGCGGATCTTCGCGGCGCCTCGGTGACCGCGAATTTTCCGCCCCAAGTGATCATTGGGGCGCGCTCCGGGCTGTCATCGGGAACGCCAGGACGATCGACGTTCCGACACAATCGAGCGAATCGCCCGTCACAGGAACCGGGCCGGTTCGGACTTAGGATCGAGGCGGGTGCAGACGATGGCGCTGCAGGATGGTTCGGATCAGCGGATCGTCGAGCGTGCGGACCGTGAGCTTCAACTGGCGACACGTCCGTTCGTCCGGCAGTCGGTGGCACGGAGTTGGTGGTATGTCGCTTCGACGTTCACGCTGCTCCTCGCCGCTCTTGCCGGCGCGATGCTCGCGCCCTGGTGGCCGCTGCGTCTCGTCGCCTCGGTGCTCGGCACACTGATGCTCGTCCGCACATTCATCCTGTATCACGACTTCATGCACGGGGCGATTCTCCCCGGCTCGCGGATGGCGCGGGCGATCTTCTACGGTTATGCGGCGGTGAACCTCACGCCGCCGCGATCATGGCGCGACAGCCACAACTTCCATCACGCGAACGTCGGCCGCATCGCCGGCTCGGACGTCGGGGCCTTCCCGCTCATGACCACGGAGATGTGGCGCGGCAGTTCGCGGACCCGGCGGCTGGTCTATCGCGTGATCCGTCACCCGGTGACGATCCTCTGGGCCTACCTGACCATCTTCTTCTTCAGCGTCACACTGCTTCCGCTGTTGCGTCGTCCGTCGCGTTACTGGGATTCGGCGCTTGCGCTTCTGGCGCATGGCGGCGTGGTCGCGACGTTGTGGATCTTCGCCGGATTCGACGTCCTGTTTTTCGGACTTCTGCTGCCGATGACGTTGGCCGGCGCGCTGGGCGGCTATCTGTTCTATGCCCAGCACAGCTTCCCGGGCATGCGAATCCTTCCGGAGGAGGAATGGACGGCGTACCGCGCGGCGCTGGTGTCGTCGAGCTACCTGCGGCTCGGGCCGGTCCTTCGCTGGTTCACGGGAAACATCGGCTTCCATCACGTGCACCATCTCAACTCGCTCATCCCGTTCTCCCGGCTGCCGGAGGCGATGGCCGCCATTCCGGAGCTGCAGCATCCGCGCGTGACGACGCTGAAGCCGGGCGACATCGTGGCGTGTTTCCGCGCGAACCTGTGGGACGAGGCCAGCGGGCACATGGTCCGCTACCGCGACGCGTGAAGAAGGCGGCATATGAAACCATTTGAACCGCGACTGATCCTGGTTCCGACCGACCTGAGCGACCCGGCGGCCCATGCCCTGCGTTACGCGAGCTCGCTCGCCGGGCGGCTCGGCGCCCGTCTCCTCGTGATCTACGCCGATCCGTTCATTCCGCCGACCGATTTCACGGTCAACACGGCCGGGGTCTTCGAGCTTTCGCGCGATGCAATGATGGCCGCGGCGCGGGAAGAGCTGCGGCAGCACGCGGAACGGAACGTCCGCGCGAGCGTTCCGTTCGATCTTCGCGTCATCGCCGCCGAGCCGCTCGCCGCCATCGTGGCACAGGTCTCCGAGTCGGGCGCGGACCTCGTCGTCATGGGAACGCATGGCCGGACCGGGATGAACCGGCTGATGTTCGGGTCGGTCACCGAAGCGGTGATGCGCATCGTCCCCGTGCCGGTGATCGCCGTCAATCCGCTGGCGGCCGATGAGGCGGAGATGGAGAAGGTTCTCTGCCCGGTCAACTTCACTCCTGCCTGTCGCGATGCGCTCCGGCACGCGGCGGCGCTCGCCAGTCGCAGCGGAGCGCCTCTGGTCCTCCTGCATGCCGTGGAGGACGTTCACGCTGAAGTCGGCATCGAGGAGCGGAACCGGCTGCACGATTGGCTGCCGGCGGAATTGGCCGATCGCTGTGAGATGAAGGTCATCTCCTCAGCCCACGAAGCGGAGCGGATCGTGGAGACCGCGGCGAAGGAGCGGGCCCAGTTGATCGCGTTCGGCGTCCCGGCAGGTCGAAGCGCGACCGAACCGCTCCTCGGGACGATCGCCGAACAGGTGGTGCAGCGGAGCGGCTGTCCGGTGCTGACCGTCAACCCCTATGCGGAGCGGGCACGAATGGTCTGAAGGGTTGGTAGCTACGGGATTCGAAGTCCTCGAACGGTCGGCCCTCCTAGTCGCCCTCGACCGGCGCATTCTCACTGGGCGTCGGAGCCCCGACATGGCGGCTTCTCGATCGTTGTCACCGCGAACGGAACGCAATCGAGTATGAAGGCGTCGCCTCGGTCGACGAGAAGCTCTTGGGTGGCCTCATCGACGCAGCGCTCAACCTACTCGCACGGGTCCGTGCGCTCGCGGAGTCCCGGGCTTTTCGGAACGTTGAACCACAAACATACGGGAGTTTAGGTTGGTAGCGCATACGGGATTCGAACCCGTGTTACCGCCGTGAGAGGGCGGCGTCCTGGACCCCTAGACGAATGCGCCGTGTGGAAGGGGACGCGGAGAGTAACCAACGTCTCTCCCGCGTGTCAAGGCGGGTGAACTCCTTTCGAAACAGTTGCATTCCCGCCGCCGCGAAGCGGCGGCGGGAGGGTTACCGCCCCTTCGCCTGATCCCCCCGCAGCGTCATGAACGTCCCCGTCGTATGCGCGATCAGGTCGCCATTCCCGTCCCGCAGATCGCAGGTCGCCAAGCCGATGGTCTTCCCTCGCCGCAGCACCCGCCCCTCGGCCCGGATCCTGGTCTCCCACACCGGCTTGAGGAAGTTGATCTTGAGCTCGAGGGTGGTGAAGGTCTCGCCTTCGACGAGCTCGCTCGCCCAGGCCATGCTCATGGCGGCGTCGGCGATGTCGCAGAGGACGCCGCCGTGGAGGGTGCCCATGGGGTTGAAGTGCTTGCGGCCGGCTTCCATCTCGAAGATGGCCAGGTCGCGGTCGACCTCGACCGGGCGCATGCCGATCAGTTCGCCGATGGGTGGGGCCGGGATCTCGCCGGACATCATCTTCTTCACGCGCTCGAGAAAGGTCATCGCGGGACTCCTACGTCGGCCACACTGGCGTTCGGCAGTTTGAGCAGCTCGCGCGGGTCGAGGCGGGCTTTGCTGGTGCGGTTGCCGCCGCCGATGATGACCCGCGGCTGCTCCATGACCCGGCTGTCGATGTAGATGGGCATGTCCGCCGGGAGGCCGGCCACGCTGACGCCGCCGATCATCTGTCCGGACAGCTCTGCCGTCTCCTCGGCCGAGGCGAAGGAGAGGCGCTTGACGCCGACGAGGTCACTGACTTTCTTGTTCACGTCGAGCTTGGTGTCGGAGCGCACGAGGCAGGCGACGTACTGCCGCGGCGTGGTCTTGAGCACGACGATGATGGCATTGCAGGCCTCGGTCGGCTCGATGCCATAGTGGGCGCAGAACTGCGCGGTGTCGGCGAGCTCCGGCGCGCACGCCAGCACTTCGTACGTGGCGCCGGCGGCGTCGAGACTCTCCCGCACGCGCTCGTGGAGGATCGATTTGTCACTCATGCGAGTCGCTTTTTATCTCATTTTGTCCGGCACGCATCACGCATTTGTCATCGGCGGAGGAGATAACGTTTATGCCCAATGCGATCACGATGTTGAAATCGGATCACGCGACCGTGAAGCGGCTGCTGCGCCAGCTGTCCGAGACTACCGAGCGGGCGACCAAGCAGCGCGAGACGCTGGTCGCGAAGATCGAGCGCGAGCTGAAGATGCACGCGCAGCTCGAAGAGGAAGTGTTCTATCCCGCGTTCAAGGCCGCCACGCGCGGCAAGGAGGCCGAGGATCTGTACTACGAGGCTGCCGAGGAGCATCACGTGGTGGACATGGTCCTGCCGGCGTTGATGGCCGCGCGGACGAACTCGCACGAGTTCTCGGCCAAGGCCAAGGTGCTGCTGGATCTCGTCGAGCACCACATCAAGGAAGAGGAAGGGCAGATGTTCAAGGAGGCCCGCTCGCTGTTCAGCGAGGAGCAGCTCCGGGAGCTCGGGGACATGATGCAGGCGCGCCGCGACACCATCGAGGCGATGTGGGACAACCCGCTGCTGCGGCCGGTGAAGAAGCTGCAGGGCATGGCCCACAAGCTGATGCCGACCAAGGTCAAGAACGCGAAGGCGACGGCCATCGGCAAGGCGTTCGAGCGGGACGAAGTGAGGTAATCGTTTGGAGTGCGGTGGCGCAGCCACCGCTTTCGAAAGCGGTAGCTGGCGCTACCGCACTCCATAGGTCACCGCCCGATCGATGCGGGCTCAGCGATGTAAAAACCCTGCACGTAGCGGATGCCCGTGCGCTCCACGATCTCCATCTGCTCCGCCGTCTCCACGCCTTCGGCCACGACGTCGAGCCCGAGGTTGCGCCCCAGCGCGGTGATGGCCACGAGCATCTCCCGATGCTCGAGCGAAGTGGCGATCCCGGCCACGAGGCTGCGGTCGATCTTCAGCGAGGTGAACGGGAAGCGCAGCAGCGAGGCCAGCGACGAGTAGCCGATGCCGAAGTCGTCGATGCAGAGCTGGACGCCGTGGGCGCGGAGGCAGTGCAGCGAGTGGGCGGCGGCGTCGGGGTGTGCGGCAATCGCGCTCTCCGTGATCTCTAGACGGATGCGCTGCGGCGCCACGTCGTTGCCATGGACGATGGCGTCGATGCGCTCGACGATGTCGTGCTGTTGCAGCTGCAGCGCGGAGAGGTTCACGTTCATGACCACGTCCGGGGCGACGAGCGGCACGTCGCGACAGACCCGGTCGAGCACCCACTCGCCCAGCGGCACGATGATCCCGGTCTCCTCGGCGATGGGGATGAACGTCCCCGGCATGACCAGGCCGCGCGCCGGATGCCGCCAGCGCAACAGGGCCTCGTAGCCGACGAGCGCGCGCTCGCGGGCGGTGACGATCGGCTGGTAGACCACGCGCAGCTGGTCGCGGTCGGCGGCGCGGCGGAGGTCCATCTCCAGCTGCATGCGGTCGACGGCCTCGACGTGCATGGTGGCGTGGAAGATGGCGAAGCGGGCCTTGCCCGCGGCCTTGGCGCGGTACATCGCCGTGTCGGCGTCGCGGAGGACCTCGCCGGCGTCGCGGTACTGACCGCGGCTGCAGGCGATGCCGATGGACGCGGAGGTGTAGACGTCCTGGCCCTCGATGCTGAACGGCAGCTCGACTGCAGCCTCGATGCGCCGGGCCATCTCCGCAGCCTCGTGCTCGCCGGCGCCGTCGAGCAGGATGACGAATTCGTCGCCGCCGAGGCGCGCTGCGAAGTCGCACGGCCGCAGCGCGGCGCTCACCCGCCGGGCGACGGCCGCCAGCAGCGTGTCGCCGGCGGGATGGCCGAGGGAGTCGTTGATCACCTTGAAGCGATCGAGGTCGAGGAAGAGCACCGCGAACGGGCGGGCGGTGGCGAGGGCCAGTTCGAGCTGCTGCTGGAAGTGGACGCGGTTGGGGAGCGCGGTCAGCTCGTCGTGCAGCGACTTCGCGTGGGCCAGGGCCAGCGCCTCGTGCAGCACGCGGGCGCGCAGCTCGGCCGTCGCCCGCGCGGCCATGAAGTCGAGGATGGAGCGGACCAGCTCCTCGTCCGGCAGCGGCGCGCGGTGCAGCACGGCCATCCATCCGACGAGCGCGCCGTCGTCGAACAGGGCGATGCCGGCGTAGCCCTCGATCTCCAGTCGCTGAAAGAGCGTGTCCTCCGGAAAGCAGGCCCGCACGTTCGCGCCGACGAAGCGGTAGCCCTCCTCGAGCACCTCGTTGCAGGGCGTGTTGCGGAGGCGGAAGGTGATGTTCTCGCGGCGCCCGCCGTCGCCCCAGAAGGCCACGGTGCGGCCGCGCAGCGGCTCGCGCTCGACCAGCTCGGCCACGAAGGCGAAATCGACCCCCAGGACGTCCGTCAGCTCCCGGGCCAGCGCGTCGAAGAAGCACTCGCTGGCGGCCGCGGAGATGCCGCGCAGGAGCCGGATCAGCGTCGTCTGCGGTGTCATGGCGTCGAGAGATTGGATGCCGGACGGTGGAACCGGTTACAGGAAGGTAGGACAATGGCTGCGTCCGACACACCTAGAGTAGAGGGAGGAACCGTCCATGACCGGATCGGTCTACGTGCCGTTCACTCAGGATCGGGAAGTGTTCATCGACACGAAGAAGTGCGGAATGACCAACATCCCCTTCTCGGTGGAGGTGGGAACCCACAACATCGACCTCGGCTCGCCGCCCGACTACTCGCCGGTGATGCAGCAGATCGTGGTCCTGTCCAGCCACACCCCGCTCGCTCCGCTGGTGGTGCACTTCCAGGAGGAGGAGGAGGAGGAAAACGCATGAAACGGTCGCTCGGCCTCGTCCTGGTGCTCCTGTTCGCCGCCTGCGCGCATTACCCGGTCAACGAGAAGCTCGCCCGGGCCGACATCACCACGGGCTATCGCTATTCGAACCTCACCCTGCCCCGCGAGGACGGCATGTTCGTGGTGCTGACCTTCTCCGGCGGCGGCTCGCGCGCGGCCGGCTTCGCCTACGGTGTGCTGCGGGAGATGGAGAAGAAGACCCTTCCCGACGGCTCGAACCTGCTCGATCACATCGACGTGATCTCGTCCGTCTCCGGCGGAAGCTTCACCTCGATGTACTACGGCCTGCATGGGCGCGAGGGCCTGGACGGCTTCAAGACCAGGTTCCTCGACCAGAACGTGGAGGGGATGCTCTTCCAGGCCGCGGTGCGGAACTTCTTCCGCCTGCTCTCGCCGAAGTTCAACCGGATCGATCTCGCGGCCGAGGTCTACGACCGGATCCTGTTCGACAACAAGACCTTCGCCGACCTGCAGGCGGCGCAGGGCCCGAACCGGCGCCCGTACATCGTCGCCAACGCCACGGAGCTGGACCTCGGCTCGCGCTTCGAGTGGACGCAGGACCAGTTCGACCCGATCTGCTCCGACCTTTCGAAGTCGCACGTCGCCCGCGCGGTGGCCGCCTCGTCCGCCTTTCCGGTGCTGCTCGACCCGATGATTCTCAAGAACTACGGGCCGGTCGACTGCGGATTCAAGACCCCCAGCTGGGTCCCCCTGGCGATGAAGATGAGCGACCTGGAGCTCAACCCGATGCGCCACCGCAGCGCGGTCGAGCTGTCGGCGTATCTCAATCCCCAGCGGCAGTTCCTCCACCTCATGGACGGCGGCATCTCCGACAACATCGGCCTGCGCGGGACCATGCACGCCATGGTCTCCAGCGATACGTGGCAGATGGATGATCCGACCGGAAAGCGCACCGGCTACACGATCCAGGGCGATCTGAACGACCGCACGATCAAGCGCATGCTGGTCATCGTCGTGAACGCGGCGGTGGGGAACAACCTCAATTTCGACAAGAAGGAGAACGATCCGCGGCTGCCGCAGATCCTGGGGACGATCTCCTTCGCGCCGATGGCGAACTTCTCGTTCGATACCGTCCAGATGCTGCTGGGACAGTCGGCGACGATCATGAACGATCAGAAGACGGCAGCCCAGTGCCAGGCGGCCTGTCCCGGCGTGACCATCCCCGGCGCGAACGTACCGGCGGTGTCGATCTATCCGGTGATCCTCGGCTTCACCGCCATCCCGGACGAGAAGCTCCGCACCGAAGTCAACGCCATCGGAACGAACTTCGCCCTCAAGCCCGGACAGCTCGAGCTGCTCGAGCGCGCGGCGAAGGAGCTGCTCGAGGGCTCGCAGGAGTATCAGCAGTTTCTGAAGGACGTAGGAGCGAAGTAGCGTGAACACGATTCGCGCGTTCTACCGCTTCCTCCTGCCGATCCGCTTCAGCCTGATCGCGCTGGCGGTGCTGACGATCACCCTGATCTTCACCGACCAGGGGCACGACATCATCGCCTACCTCGCCGAGGATGATCCGCTCGGGAAAGACCGTGACGACGTGCGCTGGCTGTTCTTGGGCCTGGTGCTGCTGCTGGCGCTGCAGACCTGGTACTGGTCGCGGCAGCTCTTGCGGGTGAAGTATCCGGACCAGCCGGACGCGAAGAACTATCCGCTCACCGTCGAATGGCTGCCGCGCCTCCTCGGCTTCGCCGTGTTCGTGATCGTCTTCATCGGCCTGAACATCGTGCGCAAGACCTACGGCGGCGCGGTCGACGACCCGGCCCGGGAGCTGCGCTGGATGATGCTCGTCCTGGCCATCGAGGCCGCGGTGTTCGTCATCGGCGTGTGGCTGCGCCGGAAGTGGCTGGAGCGCGGTCGCGATCAGGAGAAAGCCACGGATCAGAAGGAGAGCGCGCGCCAGCTCGGCAAGCCCGCGCTGATCCTGCTCGCGCTGATGTTCGTCTTCGGGCTGGTGTTCCTGATCGTCTCGATTGCCGCGGTGCAGGTGGTCGGTCGCATCGGATCGTTCTCGATTCTGTTCCTTTCCCTCGGCCTGTGGATCGTTCTCGGCGGGGCGATCGTGTACTTCGGGATGATGCGGCGCATCCCCATCCTGACCTGGCTGTTCGTCTTCGCCATTCTCATCAGCCCGCTCACGGACAACCACAAGATACGCAACATCGCCGGCAGCGAGGCCCTCGTCACCGGCCGTTCGACCACGGGCGAGCTGTTCGACAAGTGGCTGGCGGCGAATCCGTCGAGCCTGAGCCCGCGGCCGGTGTTCATCGTGGCCACCGAGGGTGGGGGCATCCGGGCCGCGTACTGGACGGCGGCGGTGCTGGCGTCGCTCTCGGACACCGTGCCCGGCTTCACCGAGCACCTCTTCGCCATCAGCAGCGTGTCCGGCGGGTCGGTGGGGGCGACGACGTATCGGTCGCTGCTCGCGGAGCGCACGCCGACCAATCCGACGATCCGCCAGCGCGCCCGGGACATGCTGGCCTACGACGCGCTGGCGCCGACGCTGGCCGCGTTCACGCAGCAGGACTTCCTCCAGCGCTTCGTCCCCGTCCCGTTCCTGCCCGACCGTGCCGCCGCGCTGACGGGCGGGTGGCAGGAGGGATGGACGGGCGCGGTCGGCAACGGCAATGACCGCTACGGGAAAGGGTTCCTGGCCACGGCCCGGGCGAACGAGACGAAGCTGCCGGCGCTCTACTGCAACGGCACGGGCGTCGAGCTGGGGCAGCGGATCATCATCAGCAACGCCGCTATCGACGCGAACTTCGCCAACGCGGTGGACATCTTCAACGCCACCGGCTTCGACATGGCCATGAGCGTCGGCGCGCTCAACGGCGCGCGGTTCCCGTACATCTCCCCGGCCGGGACGCTGCTGCGCAATCCGAAGATGGACAACCGCGCGGCCTCCCTGCTTACGTGCGGGGGCAACAAGCCGTGCGACCACGTCGTCGACGGCGGCTACTTCGAGAACTCCGGCGCCGTCACCGCCGCGGACGTCGTGCGCATCGTCCAGTCCCGGCCGAACGTGCAGCCGTACGTCATCTTCATCACCTACACGCCCATCCCCAAGCCGGTGGAGCCGGAGAAGTGGGCGAACGAGATCCTCTCGCCGCCGCGGACGCTGCTGTCGGTCCGCGGCGCGCGCGGCGTCACGGCGGTGGACCAACTGCGCGCGCTGGTGGGGACCGAGCACACGATCGAGTTCATCCTCGACCAGAACAAGGCCAAGGTGCAGCTCCCCCTCGGCTGGCTGCTGTCGCTCCGCACCCGCAATCTCATCGACGCCCAGATGCCCGGCTCCGGTGGCGACAGCAATTGGCCGGACGTCGCCAAGGTCGCGGCCCTCCTCGGCACGGCACCTACGACGGATGCCGTGTACACGCTTGCCGTGAACGCCGAGGCCACGGCCAGGAAGACCGACCGATGAGCGAGCGGTGGTGGCTGATCGCCGCCGGGGTGCTGTTCGCGGGGACGGTGGCCATCGGGTGGAAGCTCGGCGAGATGAACAACGCCGCACGCGCCGGCGAGCTGCGGCACGCCTTTGCCGATCTGCAGAGCGTGACGACCGAGGAGCAGGCAACGAGCATCTTGCAGACGTGGAAGGATGCCGGAGCGAAGCCGATCACGGACGCCATGAAGCTCGACCTGGTCTTTCCCTTCTTCTATGCCACGCTCGTCGCGCTGGCCTGCCTGCGCGCCGCGACGCGCGTGCAGAGGCGATGGGTAGCCGTCCTGGGCATGGTCGCCGCTGCGCTGGCCGTCGCCGGCGGGGTGTTCGACCTCCTCGAGAACGGGAAAATGCTGAAAATGGTCGAGGATCTCAGCCGGGCCGAGGATGTGGGCACTCTGGTCCTGTTCAAGCGGCTGAAAGAGGGGCTGTCGATGCTGGCGCTGTCCTACGTCATCCTGGTGCCCTTCGCATGGTTGAGGAAATGAAATTCGAGTACATCGTGGTCGGCTCCGGAGCCGGCGGGGGGACGGTGGCCGCGCGCCTGGCCGAGTACGGGCACCGCGTGCTGCTGCTCGAGGCCGGCGGCGATCCGCGGAAGCTGAAGGGGAGCGACCCGGGCACGCCGAACGAGAATTGCCTTCCCGCCGACTACGACGTGCCCGCCTTCCACGCCCTGGCCTCGGAAAACGAGGCCATGTCCTGGGACTTTTACGTCCGCCACTACGCGAACGACGAGCTGCAGCAGCAGGACCCGAAGTATCGCGAGCATGTGAACGGGAAGCGCGTCGACGGCGTGCTCTATCCGCGCGCCGGCACGCTGGGCGGCTGCACCGCCCACAACGCCATGATCACGGTCTACCCGCACAACCGCGACTGGGAGCAGATCCAGAAAATCACCGGCGACCCGACCTGGTCACCCGACTCGATGCGCACGTATTTCGAGCGCCTCGAGAACTGCCGGCACCGGCCGATCATGCGCTTCCTGGCGAAGTTCGGATACAACCCCTCCCGCCACGGCTTCAAGGGCTGGCTGTCGACGCAGGTCGCCATTCCGGCAGCCGCTCTCGACGACGGGAAGCTCAAGCACGTCCTCAGGAAGACGATCAAGGCCCAGGTCCAGACGGGAACGGCGCCGGTGCGCGAGCGGATCCGATGGTTCCTGGTGGGCCGGGGCGATCCGAACGACTGGCGCCTGGTGAAGAAGAACTCCGTCGGCGTACGCTTCCTGCCGATTGCCACGCGCCGGCACGCCCGCAATGGCACGCGCGAGCGCGTGCTGGCGGTGATGAAGAAATACCCGGACCGGCTGGTGCTGGAGACCGACGCGCTGGTGACGCGCGTACTGCTCGACGAAAACAAGCGCGCATACGGCGTGGAGTACCTGAAGGGCGCGAATCTCTATCGGGCCTCGAAGAAGGACGGCGCGGGCGCGGGCGAGCCGAGGACCGCCGAGGCCTCGCGCGAGGTCATCCTCGCCGGCGGCGCGTTCAACACGCCCCAGCTGCTGATGCTCTCCGGCATCGGCCCTGCCGATCATCTGCAGGACCCGGACATCGACGTTCCCGTGAAAGTGCCGCTCGCCGGTGTGGGCGAGAACCTGCAGGACCGTTACGAGATCGGCGTCGTCAACCGGATGAACTTCAAGGAGTGGCGGATCCTGAGAGGGGCGCAGTTCAACTCGAAAGACCGCCAGTACAAGCAGTGGAAGTGGACGCGCACCGGCGTCTACAAGACCAACGGAGTGGTCTCGGCGGTGTTCCTCAAGTCGCCGTACCCGGACGACCCGGAGAAGCTCCCGGACATCTTCTGCTTCGCCCTCCTCGGCCCGTTCGCCGGCTACGAGCCGGATTACTCCGCCCGGTTCGCGAAGGAGCGCAACTACCTCACCTGGGCCGTGCTCAAGGCCCATACGAACAACTGCAAGGGGACGGTGCGGCTGCGCTCGAAGGACCCGCGGGACACGCCGGCGATCAACTTCTGCTACTTCGACGAGGGGAACGACGCCACCGGCGACGATCTCAAGTCGACGGTCTGGGCAGTGGAGGAAGTGCGCAAGCTCACCCGGAAGCTCATCGACGACAAGACCATGGTCGAGGAGCTGCCGGGGAACCTGGACGTCGAGGAGTACGTGAAGACCCACGCCTGGGGCCACCACGCCTGCGGCACCTGCAAGATCGGGCCGGAGGAGAACGGCGGCGTGGTCAACGGCGACTTCGAGGTGCACGGGACCAGGGGCCTGCGCATCGTCGACGCCTCGGTGTTCCCGAAGATCCCGGGATTCTTCATCGTGTCGTCGATCTATACGATCGCCGAGAAGGCCGCCGACGTGATCCACGCGGCGGCGAAGCGGGCGGCGGCGGTGCCGCCATGAAACGACTTTTGGTGATTCTGCTCATCGTACTCCCTCTCCAGGCCGCGCCGCGCGCGAAAGCGACCTTCGCCGGCGGCTGTTTTTGGTGCATGGAGCCGCCCTTCGAGAAGCTCCCCGGAGTGATCGACGTCGTGTCCGGCTACACCGGCGGCACCCGCCCCAATCCCACGTACGAGGAGGTCTCCCTCAACATCGGCGGCCACCGCGAGGCGGTGGAGGTGACCTACGACCCGTCGAAGATCACCTACGGCCAGCTCCTCGACGTCTTCTGGCGGAACATCGACCCCACCGACGCCGAGGGCCAGTTCTGCGACAAAGGGCAGCAGTACCTCTCCGCGATCTACTGGCACGACCAGGAGCAGCGCCGCCTGGCCGAGCTCTCGCTCGCGAACGCGAAGCGGCGCTTCGGCTCCGTGGCCACGGACGTCCTCCCCGCCAGGCCGTTCTACCGCGCCGAGGCGTACCATCAGGACTATCACCGCAAAAACCCGCTCCGCTACCGCTTCTATCGCGCAGGGTGCAAACGCGACGAGCGGCTGAAGGAGGTCTGGGGAAGGTAGCCCGTTGCCAGTGGCCAGTTGCCAGTAGGGAGGACGTGGAGCGGCGGGCTTCAGCCCGCCGGTCCATGGCTACTGGCTACCGGCAACTGGCTACTCCACAGGAGCATCCATGTCCGACTGGTTCGATCTCGGTCCCATCGACGTTCTCTCCCAACGCCCGCTCCAGCAGATCGCCGCCGGCCGCACGAAGCTGGCCGTCTCGTACGTCGACGGCCGCTTCGGCGTGATCTCCGGCGTCTGCAACCACGTCGGCGGCCCCTTGGGCGACGGCCGTCTCGACGGCGAGTACGTGGTCTGCCCCTGGCACAACTGGAAGTTTCACGGCGCCACGGGCAAGGGCGAGCCGGGGTTCGAAAAAGACTGCGTGCCGCGCTACGAGTCGAAAGTGGAGAACGGGCGGCTCCTGGTCGATCTCGACAGCGCCACCAGGCGGATGAAGAAGCCCCACGCGCCGCACCCGCTGACCCGGCCGGCCGCGCGCGAGCCGGGGCCGATGCGCGTGGTCTGCATCTCCACCACGGTCATGGACGAGAGCAATCCGCGCTACTCCACCTCGGACGCGCTGCTCGACGTCGCCGCGGCACACGCCCGCGAAGAGCTCGGCGTGGAGGCCAAGGTGATCCGCCTCAGCGCCCTGAAGTTCCGCGCCTGCGAGGGCTACTACTCCAAGTCCGCGCAGGCGTGCACCTGGCCGTGCTCGATCACGCAGATGGATCCGAACGACGAGCTGGACGTGGTCTACGAGGCCATCGTGCACTGGGCGGACGTGATCCTCATCGCCTCGCCCATCCGCTGGGGCAGCGCCAGCTCGCTCTACTTCAAGATGGTCGAGCGGATGAACTGCATCCAGAACCAGGTCACCATCCGCAACCGCGTGCTGCTGCGCAACAAGGTGGCCGCGTTCATCATCACCGGCGGTCAGGACAACGTCCAGGCCGTGGCCGGGCAGATGCTCGGCTTCTTCGCCGAGATCGGCTGCACCTTCCCGCAGTTCCCCTACATCGCCCACTCCCGGGGCTGGTCCGCGGAGGACATGGAGCGCAACATCGCCTTCGTCAAGAAGAGCGACGAGCTGCACGAGGCGGCGCGCGAGCTGGTCACGCGCGCCGTGGACACGGCGCAGTTCCTGATCGTTCATTCCGAGGAGGAAGCGCGGGCCGGTCACGTCCTGCCCATGATCCGCGCCGGCCGCAAGGCCTCGGGCGCCGAGAAGCGAAGGATCACCACGGCCATGAACCTGATCGACTCCCGCATCCAGCTCCATCACGCCCTCCAGCCCGCGGCCGGCATCGGCCGCACCCTCCTCCCGCCGCGGCCGGACGACTCGCATTCCAGCTTCATGTGGTCCGAGGTCCACGGCGCGCTGGTGCAGGAGCCGGCCGAGGGGCACATCCAGTCCGGCCTGCGCCTGCGCGACCTGACCCTGCTCCTGATCGCCCCCGGGGGCGTGAGCGAGTACCCGTTGCGCGGCCGCACGCTCGACGATGCCTTCCGCTTCTACGAGGAGCGCGTCGGCCGCATGCTCGCCCGTCCCGGCGAGTCCATTCCCGACCATGCCGTGGCCCGCGGCGCCCTCTTCGCGCCCGACGCGCAGGACCTCTCCGCGCTGGCCTCGATGTACGCGGACGCCGCGGCGCTCCTCGAGCGCGTTCGGGCGAAGCATCCGGGCGCCAGTCCCGTGCGCGTCTGGCCGCACCACTTCGACATCGCGACCACCATCGCCGAGGGCGAGCGCACCATCCTGGCCGGCTTCGTTCCGGGAGACGAAGGCATCCCCGAGCCGTACTGGTACGTCACCGCCTGGCCCGCGCCCGCCACCCCGCCCAAGCTGACCGTCGGCGAGTGGCACACGCAGGGGTGGACGGGGGCGGTGCTGAAGGGGCAGGGCGACGTCGAACGATTTCTCGACGAAGCGATTCTAGGAGTGCGGTAGCGCAGCTACCGCTCTGGGATCGCAGAGCGGCGGCTACGGCCGCCGCACTCCTAGACTGAGCACCCGGCTCGCCGGATGCTCCTCGAACGCGCGCTGCGCGTCGCGCATGCGCGCCTCCGCGCGGCGCAGGATCTCGATGAACCGCGCGTCGGTGCGCAGCGGGTCCAGCCACGGGTCGCTGACGAAGAACGGATAGCAGAAGAACCCGCGCTGCACGACCTCGCCGAGCACCTCGATGGCCGTGTCGCGCGCGCCGAGGTGGGCCAGGGCGCGGGTGATGTAGTAGCCGCCCTCGGGATCGGGGAAGTCGCGGTGCGATTCGAGCAGCGGGATGGCGTCCTCGCGGCGCTGCAGGGTGGCGGTGAAGGCGTCGAAGAAAGCGGTGAGCTCCGGCCGGTGCGTGCCGACGCGGCGGCGGCGGTCCTCGTAGACGGCGATCGCGTCGTCGATGCGGTCCATGCTCGCGTAGACGAAGGCCGCGTCGCCCATGTCCCGGTCGGGATCGACCGCGGCCAGGGCCTCGTCGTAGCGGCCGAGCATCCAGTACGTGTGCGCTGCGCTGGTAGAGGCCTTCGGATCGAGCTTCCTCGCGTGCTCGTGCGCAGCGGCCGAGGCCTCGAGCAGACCGCAGAAGCGGAACAAAGTGACCAGCCCGGCGAAGACGGCCGGCTCGTTCGAGCCGCGGCCGACGCGGTCGAGGAGGCGGAGCATGGCCTCGCGCGGCTCGCCCTTCGCGGCCTTGATGTGCGCGTAGGCGTGATGGGCGATGGGCAGGTCGGGATTCAGATCGAGCGCGTGGCGGGCCGCCGACTCGGCGAGGTCGTACAGCTTGGCCGTGTCCGTGGTGTACTTGCCGAGAAGGAGGTAGATGCGGGCCAGGCGCGCCCAGGCCGGGGCGTAGCGCGGGTCCTCCTCCAGCGCGCGCACGTACAGATCGCGCGCCACCGCCCACGCCTCCGGCGACTCGCCCTGCTGGCCGGCGCGCAGATAGAACTCGTGCGCGCGCGGCGTGGCCGGGACGTCGCGCCGGACCAGACGAGCCTCGCGCTCCGACAGCGGCAGCTCCAGCGACTCCACGATGCGCTGGGTCAGCTTGTCCTGCAGCTCGAAAACGTCCGACATCGTCGTCTGCGAGGCCTGGGACCAGATGATCGTCCCGGACGGCAGCTCCACCAGCTGCGAGGTCACCCGGATCTGATCGCCGGCGCGCAGCAGCGTCCCGGTGAGCGCGACGTCCACGTCCGCCTCCTCGGCCAGCCGCTTCGGATCGAGTTCGACCAGCCGTCCCGCGGTCGCCGTCGAGCGCACCACCAGCGAGCCCACCCCCGCGAGCGTGGTGGTGATCGCCTCGGGGAGGGCGTAGGCGAGGAAGTCGGTCTCCGGATCGGGACGGAGGACGCGCAGCGGCAGGGCGATGAGGCGCGTGATCCGCCGGGCCACGACCGGAGTCGAGGCGTCGGAGATCAGCATCGCGTCGCGGAGGTCCTTGGCCATCGCCGCCGCGGACTCGTAGCGGTCCGCCGGCGCCTTGACCATGGCCCGCTGGATGATCCGGTTGATGGCCACGATGGCCGCCGAGCCGGCGAGATTCGGTGCGCTCTCGTAGACGATGGCGTGGAACAGCCGCATGGCATTCTCCTCGGTGAACGGCGGCTGGCCGCTGATCATCTCGTACAGCAGCGTGCCGGCGGCGAAGAGATCCACGCGTGCGTCGATCTGCGCGCCGAGGAGCTGCTCGGGGGCCATGTAGCGCGGCGTGCCGACCAGCATGCCCGAGGCGGTCAGCGGCGCGTCGCCGCCGGGCCGCAGCGTCGTCGAGTCCGCGGAGATCGTCACCGCGTTGGTCCTGCCCACCAGACCGAAGTCGAGCAGCTTCACCCCGTGTTTGGTCATGAACACGTTCGAGGGCTTGAGATCGCGATGGATGAAGCCGCGCCCGTGCAGCGCCTCCAGGGCCGTGAGGATTCCCAGCCCCGTCTGCGTGGCCTCGGGCAGCGGCAGCGCGCCGCGCCGCAGGCGCTCGGCGAGGGACTCCCCCTCGAGCAGCTCCATCACCAGGAACGGCTGCCCCTCCTCGTCGCCGATGTCGAAGAGCTGGCAGACGTTCGGATGGCTGACACTCGCCGCCGCGCGGGCCTCGCGCATGAACCGCTCGCGCGAGGACCCGTCCCCGTCGGCGCGCAGGGTCTTGATCGCCACCTCGCGATGCAGCCGCTCGTCCTCGGCCGCATAGACCACGCCCATCCCGCCCTCGCCCAGCTTGCGGACGATCCGATAGGGACCGATGCGCTGCATGGGGGCATGGTACCGGAGCGCCGACATCTTGTCGGCCGGACCGCCGGCTTCAAGCCGGCCGCAGGCGGGGCGAAGAATGAAGAGGTTCGAATGAAGAGGGAGAAGGAAGAATGGTGGAAGAGGTGGGTGGGGGACCTCTTCCCTCTTCATTCTTAATTCGAACCTCTTCATTCAGCGTTGCGATCCATCTGGGCGCTACGATGTCCCACATGCGCCGCAACTGCCTCATCGCCTCCATCGCCTGGCCCGTGCTCGTGGGCATCTATCTGGCGATCCTCACGCGTTTCCCGGTCCCGAACCACGTGATCGTCGCCGTGGTGATGGCCACGATCATGTGGGTTGCGCTGGTCATCACCACCGGCTCGCGCTTCACGTATCGCGACTGGCGCGCGCGGAGAGCGCTCGCGCGCGGAGAGCGCCCGCGCGACGGCGACCTCGTCGCCGCGGTCGGCACGATCCGTCCCGTCTTCGAGCCGCTGAACTCGCCGATGTCGGGCGAGGAATGCGTTCTCTACTCGTACGAGATCGGGCCGCACCCAGTAGACGACGCGCCGACCACCAAGGATTACGTCGGCTACGGCGCCACGCGTGCCGCCGTTCACACCCCCTACGCCCAGTTCCTCCTCGGCACCTTTCCCGTGCTCGAGCACGTGGCCAAGCGCCGGGTGCGCGAGACGGGCAAGGCCGCGGAGTACATCGCCGGCGCGACGTTGGAAGAGGTGAGCATCGCCGACCTCACCCGCGGCATCTTCGCCGTCCACCGCGAGCCGCTGCCGATGAAGAAGGACTTCAAGTTCGGCGAGCCGCAGGTCGACGTCGCCGACGCCCTCGTCCAGGAGACGCTGATCGCGCCGGGCGACGCGGTCACGGTCCTCGGCAAGTACGTCTCGGCGACGAACTCCATCGTCAGCGACACGAGCGAGAAGGGCTTCATGCGCCTCCGCCGCGGCGGCGACGCGCGCAGCGTGCCGTCCGTGCCCTGGAACGCGATCGGTCAGCTCGTCGGCGGGCTGGCCGTCATCGTCGCGGCGAACGCGGTGCTCTGGTTCTTCATCACGGCCGCGCCGCGCTGACGTCGATGGCGATCCGGCCGCGCACGTTCCCGGCCAGGAGCTCGTTCGACAGCTCGACGATGCGGGACAGCGGCTCCGTGCGCGCGAGCATCGCCAGCTTCGCCGGGTCGATGTCCCGCGCCAGCCGCTTCCACGCCTCCACGCGCTTCGCCTTCGGCGTGCGGATCGAGCTCACGCCGAGGAGGGAGACATTGCGGAGGATGAGCGGCCAGACGGCGACGTTCAGCTCGTGCCCGCCGGCCATCCCGCAACAGGCGATCGCCCCCTCGTAGGCCGTCTGCGCGAACACGTTCGCCAGCGTCTGCCCGCCGACCGTGTCGATCCCACCCGCCCAGCGCTCCGACTGCATCGGCGCGCCCTTGCCCGACAGCTCCTCGCGCGGCACGATCGACGTCGCCCCGAGCTCGCGCAGGTACCCCTCCAGTTCCGGCCGTCCCGTCGACGCCGCCACCCGGTACCCGAGCTTCGCCAGCAGCAGCACCGCGATCGAGCCCACCCCGCCCGCCGCCCCGGTGACGATCATCTCCTTGTCACCGGGCGCGACCCCCATCTGCTCGGTCGCCATCACGCAGAGCATGGCCGTGAACCCGGCCGTGCCGAGCTGCATCGACTGCTCCAGCGTCAGCCCCTCCGGCAGCGGCACCAACGCGTCCGCCTTCACCCGCTGCCGCTGCGCGTACCCGCCCCAGTCCGACTCCCCCAGGCCCTGGCCGACGGCGAGCACGTGGTCGCCGGGCTGGTAGTCCGGGCTGTCCGACGCGACGACGGTTCCGGCCAGGTCGATGCCGAGAACCATCGGGAAGCGGCGGATGATCCGTCCCTTCGCCGTCACCGCCAGCGCGTCTTTGTAGTTGAGGGACGAGTAGGCGACGTCGACCGTCACCTCCCCGCGCTGGAGCGCGTCGTCGTCGAGCGTTTCGAGAGAGACGTCGTAGCCGCCTTCGCGTTCGCGGGCGAGCAGGGCGTGGAAGGACATGGGCGCGCATTTTGGCAGAAGACGGATGGAACGAGGTGGCCAGTGGCCAGTTGCCAGTAGCCAGTTGGTTCCTGGTGAGTTGCGTTCCGCTCGCGCGCGCTGCGCGTATCAGCAGTGGAGGGCCGCGCAATCCAGTCGCACGATTCGCACAGCAGACCTGACGATCCGCACAGCAGACCTGACGATCCGCACAGTCCCCGCGTCGGTACGCACAGTCCCCGCGTCGGTACGCACAGTTCCCCCTGCCGGTACGCGCAGTCCGGTACGACGATCCGCGCAGTCCTCGCATCGATACGCGCAGCGCGCGCGGTACCACGCGGTTCGCTGGCTGTCGATACGCATATCGCCCCTCGACGATACGCGAATCGCCCGTCGTCGATAGGCGAATCATGCGGTGCATGAACGCCTTGCTCCGAGGAGACGAGGCCGATCGTCGGGGGGACTGTGCGTATCGTCGTACCGGACTGCGCGTACCGTCAGGGAGAACTACGCGTACCGATGGGTAGACTGTGCGAATCGTGCGGTGGGATTGCGCGGCGTACCCGTACTGATACGCGCAGCACGCGTGACACTAGGTGGACCGCTGCCTGGCGATACGCATACCGACGCCCTCCGATTCGCATACCGACGCCCTCCGATTCGCGAGTCGTCCGTCTTCGATCGGCGAGTCATGCGGTGCATGAACGGCTGGCTCCGAGGAGCCGGCGACCATCACCGGGGGGGGCGAGTCGACGGGCGTGCTGGATGAACAGCGCCGGGAACTATGTGTACCGTCAGCCCTCCTATGCGAATCGTGCGTTGGGATTACGCGACGTATGACGTGAGTTCCATGGAAGGCGTCCGTCATGAGCATCTACGCCACGCTTTGGACACTCAAGTTTCCCGCTCATGGAGACGACTACGTGGGCTGTGAATGGGTGAGCGTCATCGCCCAGGGTGTGCCCGGTCACATCGGCACCCCGACACCGGGCTACGGGTACGAGGATGGTGATCCGTACGCGAGCTTCCTGCCACCGGCCATCCCGATCACGGATGACGACGACACGTCCATGCGGGCCGTCGTGATCGTCCGCGAAGGCACGGAGAAGATCGGTCAGGAGTACATCGCGCCTCTCGTCGTGCTCTCCGGAAGTGAATATGCCGCGGTCACGTTCAATGCGCTTCACGAGCGTATCTGCGACGCGCTGCGCGGGAAGCGGCCGCGCGTGATTGCCCAGATGTTCGGCGGCGCCGGTGAGGTCAGGCTCGTCCTCGAGGACGGCACGAGCCGGGAGGTGGAGCGGGGGTGAGGTGCAGCCGAAGCGGAGTTCAGCCTACCATCGACGATGCGAATCCGAGCAAGCTGTGATGTGATCAGCCGGACAGTTCTGACCGGACGGGTCTCCGCCCAGCATGAGGGCTGGACGTATACTCTCGTCCCGAACGAGGGCGGACTCCTGGCGGTCGCCGAGATTGAGTGTGCCGTTCCTAGCCCCGAATCTCTTCTATTCCACGATCGTCAGCACACCCGAGCGAAGGGTGAAGGCGACGGTTATCCAGCGATCCGACGACCACCTTCTGACGAAGCTACGGCGCGAGTTTCAGCTGCTGGAGTCGCTTCTCGCCCTGCAGTATGGCGTATCGAGCATTCGGTGGGCGGCGATGCGTTACGAGCTATTGTTTGACAGTGACGCTGAGCGAGAAGCCGCGACCATCTATAGTTGGCACTCGGATCGAGCCGTCATGGACGCCATCGCAGAGATGGATCCGGATACATTCCAGGAGTTGCTCAATCATAAAACCGCTATAGTGCGGTTGCTGCTCCTCTCTCGTTCTATCGGGAGGGACTCAACGATTACGCATCACTGAGGTTCATCAACTCTTTTTTCAACTTCTATTTCATATTTGAAGGGTTCTACGGCGGTGGCAAAACGAGAAACTACGCCGTCGAAGAAGAGATGAAAAAGTCAGCGGATTTCACCGAAGCAATCGCAGAGGCGCTGCAGGACATGAAGAAGATCTGCCCCGAAACGTATGAGAAGCTATGCGCTGATATGAAGTGTCCCGATCAGCCTGCGCCTGATGCCATCATCGAATATTTCGTTAGCATGCGCGGCAAACTGCATCATTTTACGAACAATCCGAATCGGGTGGAGGGCACTCCATTTACACACGAACTGTTTGAGCCGGTCGCGGAAGCCGCGCGTCAAATCGCGCTGGGTGTCTTGTTCATCGAAATCGCAAACATCAATGAACGGGTTGGCACCACGCCACTGCAGACATCAAGTCGAAGTTGATTGTTACTTCCCCGGCAAGGACGAACGTGAGCAGAAGTGGGGGACACGTATCGACGCGCTGGATCCTCGCGCAAAGGGTCCGGGGCTTGCGGTTCAGGCGCTGCCTCACCAGTAACCAGCCACCAGAAACTCCTGGCTACCGCAACTGCCACTGGCTGGTGGCAACCGGCTACTACCCTTCTTCTTCACCGTCCGCGCTAATACTCTATACGACGCATAAGTGTCGACTGCAGAGAGGGTTGGCGCATATACGACACTAGGCTGTGCTAGTCTTCAGGAGTGGACGTCTGGGAGTCGTTCGAGATCGTCGGCGCGGTTCGCCGGATCGAAACGATCGCCAGCGGAGAAGGGATCCGTGACCTTGTCTACCTCGAAGAACGCTTCGGCCAAGGTGATTGGCGCAAGTTGAAAGGCTTCGCTGCCGTTCGTCTCGAGGATGGTACGATCCATGAAGCCGAGGTTCATTGGTACGAAGCCCACGGCGTTGGGAAACGATGGGTGAAGATCAAACGCTTTCTCGAACCGAGCCGATGACGGAAACGAAGCAATTTGCGATCTGCATTCGTAACGGCGAATACGCTGGTACGCTGGAGCTCCGCAAGGTTTACGAAGTCCTTCCGGATCCTGATGCAGCTGATCGTAACTACGTGCGTGTCATCGACGAGTCGGGCGAAGATTATCTTTATCCGAGTTCGTGGTTCGTGTCTGTCTCGGTACCAGAAGGTGTAGAACAGTTACTACACGAGCTCGCTGTCAAATAACCGCACACTCATGCATCGGCTTCGAGTGATCGCTGGGCCAACGGAGGGCTGCTCTCGAGATGTTGAATAACGAGAGCGACTCGGTCATCTCTCTTGCCGGCCCCCTCGAGAAGGTCGGCGATCAGCTCGTGCTGCGGATCCCTTATGAAATGGGTGGCGACGCCCTGGCCCAAGCGGCACGCGGTATTTCCTCGGTGGTGGACGGGTACCTGCAGATTCGAGTCCCCGATTGGCTGGCGGAGAAGCTCGGCATCGCCGAAGGCAGTCTCGTCGACATCGACAACGCGGGTGGCCGATTCAACATGACTCTGCACGTTGACCAACCAGCCTGACGGTCCTGGCTACTGGCCACCGGCTACTGGCTACTTCTTCCTCACCGTCCGCGCCAGATACTCCCGAATCCTCTGATGCGTCACCGGGTCCGCCCAGATCCTCTTCATCTCATCATCCAGCTCCGCGGCGTAGCGCTTCGCGTGGCGGACGGTCTTGTCGCGGAGCTGGCGCTTGGCGAGGGAGAACGCCTCGAAGGGGAGGGCGGCGAGCTGGCGCGCGACTTCGGCGGCACGCGTGTCGAGAGCGTCGGTGACCTCGTCGATGAGACCCATCCGCAGCGCCTCCTCGGGGAGATATGTGCGGCCGGTGTAGACGAGCGCCTGGACGTGCTGCGGCGGGACGGCGAAGCGGACGACCTCGAGCACGGTCGCCGGGAAGGGGACGCCGACGAGGAGCTCGGGGATGCCGATGCGGCCGGTGCCGGCGGCCATGAGCCGGTAGTCGCCGCAGAGGGTGAAGATGCAGCCGCCGGCGGCGGCGTGGCCGTTCACGGCGACGACGAGCGGCTTGGGCATCGTGAACAGATCGAGCATGAGCCGCGAGAGGGCGGGGACGAAGCGCTCGATGTACTCCGGACCGCTGTCGACGAGGCGGAAGAGATCGACGCCGGCGGAGAAGATCGATCCCGTGCCGGTGAGGATCACCGCCCGGGCATCCGACGCGCCGGCCTCCATGAACGCGCGGGCGATCGCATCCATGAACTCGATGTCGAGCGCGCTGGCTTTTCCATGGTCGAGGCGAAGGGTGAGGACGCCGTCGTGAGTGGTGGTTTCGATCATGGATTCCCTCACGTCCCCATATTCACCATCAGCGTCCGAAAAAACCGAATCCCCTCCACATAGTCACTCACCTTCACGCGCTCGTTCGTGCCGTGGAGGCGCGGGAGGTCTTCGTCGATCAGGACGACGGGCTGGAAGCGGTAGATGTTGCTGGTCAGGGCGCGGTAGTGGCGCGTGTCGGTGGCGCCGGTGAGGAGGTAGGGCGCGACGACGGTCTTCGGGTAGACCTGGACGATGGTCCGCTGGAGGGCGCGGAACTGCGGGGCGCCGGTGTCGGAGACGGGGGACGGCTCCCAGGCCTGTCCGGCCACGCGGACCTTCACGTGCGGGTCGTCCACGGCGTCGCGCACGTGGGCGAGCACGCCGGCCACGGTGTCGCCGGGGAGGATGCGGAAGTTGATGATCGCGCGGGCCTGGGACGGGATCACGTTCTCCTTCACGCCGCCGCTGATGAGCGTCGGGGCGATGGTGGTGCGCTGCATGGCGTTCATCCCGTTCGACGGTGGGAGCAGCGGGCGGAAGAGCCAGAGGTTGGTGACGAGGAGCCGTTGCCCGAACGGCATCTCCGGCGCGGCCCAGCGGAACGTCTCCGCGACGGCGCCGTCGATGACCGCGCCGAACGGCCGGCTCTGCACGCGCGTCACCGCCTCGGCGATCGCGCCGACCTCCGTCCGCGGCGGCGGCATGGACGAGTGTCCTCCCTCGCCGGCCGCGCTGAGCTCGACCGAAACGTTGCCTTTCTCGGCGATGCCGATGACCGCGACCGGCCGGGTGATGCCGGGCATCCCGTCGCCGCTGACGACTCCGCCCTCATCGATGATCGCGTCGAGCTTGACGCCGCGCGAGGCCAGCAGCTTGGCCACGTTCGCGGCGCCCTCGAAGCCGCCGAGCTCCTCGTCGTGGCCGAAGGCGAAGTAGATCGTCCGCTTCGGACGCCAGCCGTCCCGCAGCAGCGTCTCCGCGGCCTCGAGGATGGTGATCACGGTGTACTTGTCGTCGATCGCGCCGCGCCCCCACACGTATCCGCCGGCCACCGCGCCGCTGAACGGCGGGTGCGTCCACTTCGCCTCCGTTCCCGGCTCGACGGGCACCACGTCGTAGTGGCCCATGAGCAGGATGGGCGCGAGCTTCGGATCGCTGCCGGTCCAGGTGAAGAGGAGGCTCCGCCCGCCGGCGACCTCGCGCCGCAGCGACGCATGCACGCGCGGATAAGCCTCGGCGAGCCAGGCCAGGAACGCCGCGTGACCGTCGCCGCCGGGGGAGACGGTGCGGAACTGGAGCGCGCGCGAGAACCGCGCCACCGCGGCGGCGCGATCGATCGCCAGCGGCGGCGCCGGCGCGGCGGTGATCTGCATCGAGGTCGTCATCGCCGCACGGACGATCAGCACCGCCAGGAGCGCGACGACCAGCACGCCCAGGAGGAGAAGGACGCGTTTCATGCGGATATGGTAGTGCGCGAGCGCCAGAACCAGTACGCCGGCAGTCCGGCCAGGAGGATGGCGAAGCCGATGATGCTGTTCAGCGGGGCGCGGGCGACGGTGCCGATGACGACCACCCAGCAGGCGAGGGTGAAGACCGCGGTGGTGATCGGATGTCCCGGCGTGCGGAACGACGCGCTCTCGCCCGCGCGCCGGCGGAAGACGAACAGCGCCAGGCCGGTCAGGCCGATGAAGATGAAGTCGACGCTGACGACGTAGCTGAGGATCTGCTCGTACGTGCCGGAGAGGGCGACCACGACCGCGGACAGTCCCTGCAGGACGATGGCGAGCACGGGCACGTGCGTCTTCGGATGCACCCGCGCCACCGCCCGGAAGAACAGCCCATCCTCGGCCATGGCGTAGTACACGCGCGGCGTGGTGAGCATGGCCTGGCTGAGGAAGCCGAGGGTGGAGACGGCGATGCCGGCGGCGATGAGGATGGCGCCGGTCTGGCCGAGGGCGTGGGACATGACCGTCGAGGCGGGAGTGGGCGTCGCTTCGAGACCGGCGGGACCGAGGACGCGCAGGCAGACGACGTTCACGAGGAGATAGACCGCGATCACGCCGCCGACGCCGGCGAGCAGGCCGATGGCCAGGTCGCGCCGCGGGCGCACGAGCTCTCCGGACATGAAGCTGCCGGTCTGCCACCCGCCGTAGGCGAACATGACCGGGGTCATCGCCGCGGCGAACGAGAACGCGGTGCTGGGGGCGGTCGACGCGACCGCGTTCGGGGCGGCGGTGAAGGCGACCACGATCAGCATGCCGATCGCGCCGAGCTTCAGCAGCATCAGCACGGTCTGGGTGTTGGTCCCGCTGCGGACGCCGAGGCAGTTGATCAGCGTCAGGGCCACCAGGGTGACGACGGCCAGCAGCCAGTCCGGCGCGGTCAGCCCCGCGAGCTCCTTCGCGTAGCGGGCGAAGGTCACGGCCACCGCGGCCATGCCGCCGCTCTGGATCACCAGCAGCAGCGCCCAGCCGTAGAGGAACGCCAGCCCCGGATGCCAGGCGTCGCGCAGATAGGCGTACATTCCGCCGACCTCCGGCCGCAGCGCCGCGAGCTCCGCGAAGACGAACGCGCCGAGGAGCGCGATCAGCCCGCCCGCGGCCCACGCGCCGAGGATCAGGGGCGTGGAGTGCACGTGCCGGGCGACCACGGATGGGTTCACGAAGATCCCCGAGCCGATGATCCCGCCCATGACGATCATCGTCGCGTCGAAGGCGGTCAATCGACGCGCGAGCTGACTCATTCCAGCGACCGCAGCTTCCACTTGATCAGCAGGACGAGCGCATGTCCCGCGATCACCAGTCCCGGCAGGATCAGCGCGAGGGCTGCGGCGACCGGGCGTCCTTCGAGCTGGCCGTCGGGACCGAGCTTCGGCCGCGCGGGCGCCTCATCGAGCAAGTACGCCTTGGTCGGGTCGTTGGGATCGTAGAGCAGCGGCTCCTCGGGCTCGTCCTCGAGGCGGCTGGTGTCGGTGCTGTGGGCCTTGGCTTCGCACTTGCGGCCGGAGCGGTCGGTGAACTCGAACGTCAGCTCCATCACCCGGCGCTTGTTGACGGTCATGTTCGTCGGCTCGATGGCCACCAGCTTGCCCGTGGTGAGGAGGCCCTCGCGGAGAAGGTAGTTGCGCTTGATCCCCGACCTCGTGGCGAAGTAGAGAATCAGGAAGCCGATCAGCGGGAAGATGGTGACGATGGCCGCCCACGGTCCGAACTGGGCCATGCGCTCGCCGGCGATGCGCGAGCGCCTCGGATTGCCTTCCTTGTACTCGACGGTCACCTCGTCGCCGACCGCCGGTCCGCCGCCGGAGCTGTAGGACTTGCCGCTGAAGCGCTCGCCGGCGACGGAAAACTCGTAGTGGTTCGCCTGGATGGCCCGGCGATTCTCCGAGGCCCCGGTCTCGGCGACGCGGGTGACCTTGCCGGTGGTCTGGGCGATCGCGCCGCGGAAGGTGAGCGCGGAGAAGTCGGCGTTCCCGGCGAAGGCCCAGAAGAAGATCATCCCGAAGCCGAAGATGGCCCAGCCGATCTGGGCGGCGCCGTTGAAGAAGTTGACGAGGGTCAGGGTCAGCGGCACCGGCCGCGGCGGAGGCGTGAATTGGCGCATGTGGGGATGATACCCTTGTCGCGCTCATGAAGAAGGTGCTGCTCGTCATCGCCGCGCTCGTGGTCGGAGCCGCTGCGTTCATGGTCTTCAAGATCGGCCCGCGCAACGTGATCGGGATGCTCCGCTACGACCAGCGGCGCGAGGGCGATCTCAAGGTGGGCGACCGCGCGCCGGACGCGCTGCTGGTCGCGCTCGACGGGAAGACGCGCCAGCCTCTCCTCGCCGGGAAGGCCGACAAGCCGGTCGTCCTCATCTTCGGCAGCTTCACCTGACCCCCCTTCCGCCGGTCGGTCGACCGGCTCCGGAACATGCACGCAAAGTACGGCGACAAGGTCGCGTTCCAGACCGTCTACATCCGCGAGGCCCATCCCCTGGACGAGTGGCAGATGGACTCGAACGAGAAAGAAGATGTCTGCTACAAGCAGCCCAAGACCCTCGGCGAGCGCGTGCTGATCGCCAACGACTTCGTGAAGCGCTTCAAGTATCCGATCCCACTCGCCGTCGATCCCATGGATGACCCGGCGGAGAAGATCTACGCCGGCTGGCCCGAGCGCTTCTACATCATCGACCGCCGCGGGGTGATCGTGTACAAGGGCGAGCCCGGCCCGTTCGGCTTCCACTCCGAGGAGGTGGAGGCGTGGCTGGCGAAGAACGCGGCGTGATCGGAACGTGGAGCGGCG
>JBIOTX010000176.1:0-5803 GCA_044866315.1 Thermoanaerobaculia bacterium
CGCCCCACCACTCCACGCGGATCGTCCCTAAGGGAGAGGGCACTGCCCCTCGGGGACGACGTTCATGACCGAGCCGCTCGATGCGCCCTCGCAGCCGGTCGCGGAAACGCGCAGCCGGGTCGAGAGAATGAACTGGCCGAGCTCCACGCCTTCGATGACGACCTGGCGGGTTCCCTGACCGCTGACGATCCGGGCGGCGGTCCCTTCGATGGTCCAGACCACCTCCATCCCCTCGGGGACGAAGTCGACCACTTGGGCCGTGGTGGTGCCGCCGATGCAGATGTCATTCACCGGCGCGAAGCCGAAGATGTACGGCGGCAAGGTCGCCTCGGCGAAGACGCTGTTCGAGTAGCCGTCGCTGCGGGTGGCATCGGCAAGGCTGGTCAGCCAGACGTACTGCGACCAGTTGACGTTCCGGGTGAGGGTGGAGTCGCTGGTGGTGAAGGTCTGACCGTCGTTCCACGTGCCGCTGAAGGGCGGCGTTCCGGTGAACGTGGCCGTGACGTTGGCGCCGCAGAGGGCATCCGGCGTGGACGTCAGCATCGCCGTCGGCTGCTCGCCGCAGCTGAGATCGAGGTAGGCGAAGCCCCACTCGACGCTGCATGCTCCGGGCGCGAACGTGCGGACGTTGATCTGCACGGGCTCGGTGCCGGTCTGGATCTGGATCGAGCCGGTCCCCTGTCCGGAGAGGATCGTGCCGCCGTAGACCGACCACGACGCGCTGCCGCCTTCGGGCAGCGGCTGGGCCAGCGTGGCCGTGACGACCGTGTTCGGGCAGCCGTTGGCCGGACCGTCGAAGGTGACCTCGGGACGCGGCAGGACCTCGAACTCGAACGTCGCCGAGCCGATGATGCTGCCCGCGCCGTTGGCGTCGCTGAAGGAGGTCAGCGTATAGGTGCCGCCGCTCGTCGGAAAGAGAATCGCGTACGGGTCATTAGTGACGAACGTCTCGCCATTGCTCCAGGTGCCGCTGAACGGGGCGATGCCGACGAACTCGGCCACGGCCCGGTACTCACCGCAGGCCGACCCGGACGCGGTCACCGTGGCCAGGGCTCCGACCGGCCCACCCTCGATGGTCAGGGTGGTGCTGGCCGATGCGCTCTGACCACAGGCGTTGTTCCCGCTCGCCGTGATCGTGGCGACACCGCCGCCGTGGGTGGAACGGTACTCCCACGTGCTCCAGGATCCGTTGACATCGCCGCCCGAGTCGAGCAGCGAGAACCCGTCGCCGAGGGAGCTGGTGAGATTCCAGCCGCGCACGTAGGGATTGAGGTTCACGGTCACGATGGCCGTGCCCGCGACCTGGATCGTCGCCGGCTCGACCGACACGGAGAAGGCCGGCGCACCGTGGGTGAGGATGTACGGGAAGCTGTACGGCTGGGAGGTGCAGCCGGCGGCGTTGCGGAAGACCACGCTGACGGTCGTGCTGCCCGGATTCGTGCCGGCGAACTGCAGCACGTCCGTGCCCTGGCCGGCGATGATGGTGCCGTTCTCCACGCTCCAGACCACTTCCGCGTCCGCGGGGATGGGGGTGGTCAGGCGCACGGTGCGGACCATGCCCGGGCAGGTGTCGGTGCCGTAGTACCAGCCGTCGACGACCTCGTCGAGGCTGAACGCCGGCGTGGGCAGGGACGCGCCCACCGCGGCGCTGCCGCTGATGGTGCCGTAGCACCAGTTGTCGCGGAACCAGACCAGGGTGTAGGTGCCGGCGGTCTGCACGGTCCGCTCGATGCGCGAGTCATAGGTGAAGAAGTACTGGCCGTCGCTCCACGAGCCCTGGAAGGGCGCGGTGCCGGTGAACTCCGCAACGGCGGTGGTGGCGCCGCAGCCGTCCGCGGCGCCGGCGCTCACGGTTGCCGTGGCCGTGCAGGCCTGCACCGCGATGGTCTGGGTGAACGTGCGCGTGCAGGTGCCGTTGGAGACGATGACGTCGATCTCGAAGCTGCCGGAGGCCGGGGTGATGATGCCGACGACCGTCGAGTCGGTGAAGAGGACCTGCGCGTTCCGGACCTGGAAGGCGTAGGTTTCTCCCGGGCGGGGGAAGACGCCGAGCTCGAAGTACTCGTTGGGCGTGACGAAGGCCGGCCAGACGTACATCTCCGGCTCCTGGATCTCGCAGCCCGCGGTCACGGTGACCGTGGCCCGGGCCCGGGCGAAGCAGCCGGCGCCGATCGCACCCTTCCAGGCGACGGCGGTGATGAACACCGTTCCGGGATTGCCGGCCGTGATCTGGATGGACTTGCCCGTGGTCGCGGAGGGCGTGCCGTTGGTGACGAACCACTGGATCTGGTGTCCCGGCGGGATCTCGACGGAGGCGTCGATGATCTCGCCCGGGCGCACGCTGGTCGGGCTGACGGTGAGCACCGGGTCGGCGACCGGGCACTTCTCGATCCGGTACTTGAAGGCGATGTTCTGCGTGCCGCAGTCGGTGACGGCCGCGAGCTGCGCGTGCTTCATGCCGGGCAGCTCGGGCACGTAGGTGTAGCTGGTCTGCCCGGGCTGCAGGATCACCGGCTCGGGAAAGTCGTGGCCGCTCAGGGTCTGCGAATTCGGCAGACCGCTGTCGTAATACCATTCGAGCGTCACCGGCTCGCCGGTTCGGCCCTCGCCCGCCGACCAGGCGTCGATGCGGGGGCAGTCGCCGGACGCCAGGGCCGGCAGGGCCAGTAGAGATACAGCTATCGCAAGGGTGATGAATCGTCGTTTCAAGACGTGATACTCCTCTCTCGGGGGTTATTTAGACTTTGGACCTGCGTCCATAGTCTCATCGACGTTGAAAAATTGCACTTATTGGCATCGCCGACAGCAGGAACGCAAAGTGCTATACTGCGCGGCTCGCGAGAGATGTCATGACCCGAACGACGACCACCGGACAGATGCGAACGACGGGAACCACACCGTCGCCCTGTCGCTGATCGTTGTTTGACCATCCCGACAACATGGATCACCGGACAGGGCCCTCACCGGCCCTGTTCTCGTTTCTGCCGAGGCTTTTATGAACGTGCAACTCCCTGACGGCTCCATCCGCGAAGTCCCCCAGAACGCGACCGTCGCCGACGTGGCGGCCGCGATCGGTAAACGGCTAGCGAAAGACGCCATCGCCGGCAAGGTCAACGGAAAGGTCGTGGACGTCTACACCCCCGTCCCCGAGGGCGCGAAAGTCGAGATCGTCACCCCGAAAACCGAGGAGGGGCTGGACACCATCCGCCACTCCACCGCCCACCTCATGGCCATGGCCGTCCAGGAGCTCTTTCCCGGCACTCAGGTCACCATCGGGCCGGTGATCGAGCACGGCTTCTACTACGACTTCGGCACCGACCGCCCGTTCACCGAGGAGGACCTGCGCCGGATCGAGGAGAAGATGGAGGAGATCGCCAAGCGCGACCTGCCCATCCGCCGGGAGGAGTGGAGCCGCGACGAGGCCATCGAGACCTTCGACAAGCTCGGCGAGAAGTACAAGGTGGAGATCATCCAGAGCATCCCCGGCGACGAGCCGCTGTCGGTCTACCGCCAGGGAGAGTGGTTCGATCTCTGCCGCGGGCCGCACGTCCCCTCCACCGGCCGCCTCGGCGCGTTCCGGCTGACCCACGTCGCCGGCGCGTACTGGCGCGGCGACAGCCGCAACGCCATGCTCCAGCGGGTCTACGGCACCGCCTGGGCGGACCGGGAGCAGCTCGAGGCCCATCTCAAGCGGATGGAAGAGGCCAAGGCCCGCGACCACCGCCGGCTGGGCAAGGAGCTGGACCTCTTCCACTTCCACCCTTTCGCGCCGGGGGCCGCGTTCTGGACCCCGAAGGGCACCATCCTCTACCAGACCCTCTCCCAGTTCATGCGCGAGCTGGCCCTGTCCAGCGGCTACGTCGAGGTCAAGACCCCGCTGCTCTTCAACAAGGGCCTCTGGGAGATCAGCGGCCACTGGGGCAAGTACCGGGAGAACATGTTCCTGGTGCTCGACAGCGAGACCGGGGAGCACGACTTCTCGCTCAAGCCGATGAACTGCCCCTCGCATCACCTCTACTTCGGGATGAAGAAGCACAGCTACCGCGACCTGCCGCTGCGCCTGCACACCCAGGACGTCCTGCACCGCAACGAGGCCTCCGGCACCCTCGGCGGCCTGACCCGGGTGCGCCAGTTCGCCCAGGACGACGCCCACATCTACTGCGCCGAGGATCAGGTGCCGGACGAGGTGCGCCGCTTCGTGGCCCTGCTCGACTACGTCTACCGGGCGGTGGGCCTCGAGTACAGCGCCAAGTTCTCGACCCGCCCGCCCCAGCGCATCGGCGACGACGCGCTGTGGGATCGCGCCGAGGGCCTGCTCCGGAGCGCCATGGAGAGCATCGGGCTGTCCTATGAGCTGAAGGAAGGCGAGGGAGCGTTCTACGGTCCGAAGATCGACTTCGACGTCTCCGACAGCATCGGCCGCAAGTGGCAGCTCGGAACCATCCAGCTCGACTACGAGGTCCCCAACCGCTTCGATCTGACCTACGTCGGCGCGGACGGCGGGGAGCACCGGCCGGTGGTCCTGCACCGGGCCATCTACGGTTCCTTCGAGCGCTTCATCGCCATCCTCATCGAGCACTTCGCCGGGGCGTTCCCGGTCTGGCTCGCGCCGGTGCAGGCGGTCGTGCTGCCGCTGTCGGAGAAGTATCTCGACTACGCCGGCGAGGTGGAGTCGAAGCTGAAGGAGGCGGCCTTACGGGTGGAGACCGACCGGAGCAACGAGAAGCTCGGGGCCAAGATCCGCCAGGCCCAGCTCCAGAAGATCCCGTTCATGCTCATCGTCGGAGAGAAGGAAGCGTCGAGCGGAACCGTCAGTCTGCGCAAGCGCACCGGGGGCGATCAGGGATCGCTGCTGGTGGCGGAATTCATCGATCAGGCGCGGTCGCTCCTCGCCTCCCGCTCGTTGACTTTGTAATCGCTTTGTCCGTACATTCACCGGTCTACAAACAAGGAGGAGACTCGTATTTACCCGCCACGCCGGAATCCAAGATTCGTCCCCAGGCCCGCCGAGCCCGAAAACCGCATCAACGACATGATCCGCGTCCCCGAGGTGCGATTGATCGACCATGAGGGAAAACAGGTCGGAATCGTGCCCATCGCCCAGGCGCAGGAGATGGCCAGAGAGAAAGACCTGGATCTCGTGGAGATCTCGCCGAGCGCGACCCCGCCGGTCTGCAAGATCATGGACTACGGCAAGTTCATCTTTCAGCAGAAGAAGAAGCAGAGCGAGGCTAAGAAGAAGCAGAAGGTGATCGTGGTCAAGGAGGTGCAGTTCCGCCCCCGGATCGACGAGCACGACTTCGACTTCAAGAAGAACCACGTGGTGCGCTTCCTCGAGCACGGGGACAAGGTCAAAGCCAGCGTCCGCTTCCGCGGCCGGGAGATGACCCACATGGAGCTCGGCCGAGCGGTCCTGGACCGCCTCCTGGCCGAGGTGAAGGAGTTCGGGGCCGCCGAGAGCCCGAACCCGGATGTGCAGGGGAACCGGATGACCATCGTCATCGCCCCGAACAAATAGGGAATCAAACCCGGCCGTACCCCGTTACTGCCCAAGCCTTCAAGGGGATAGCTATGCCTAAGATGAAGACCCACAAGGGAGCCGCGAAGCGGTTCAAGAAGACCGGAACCGGCAAGCTCCAGCGGAACCACGCCTTCCACTCGCACATCCTGACCAAGAAGTCGCCCGGCCGGAAAGCCAAGCTGGCCGGCGAGGTCGAGGTCTCCGGTGCGAACAAGAAGACCGTGAACCGGATGCTGCCGTACAAATAGACGTGGAGCGGCGGGCTCTCAGCCCGCCGGTGGG
>JBIOTX010000177.1:0-52656 GCA_044866315.1 Thermoanaerobaculia bacterium
GAGGCCTACCTCCTCCGCGGCTGCGCGCGCTACACCCGGGCCATGCTCTCGCGCACGCCGGACGCGCTCCTCGCCTCCGCGGCGGCGGACTTCAGGGCCGCGCTGGCGCAGAACCGCGCGTTGCGCCTCGATCCGCGCGCGTTCTCGCCGAAGCTGGTGGCCTTCTTCGAGCAGCAGCGGAAGTGAAGGGAAAGGTCGTACGGAGTCGAACCGCCTCGCTCGCACATTCCAAATGTGCGGCAGTCTCACCGGAGACACAACCGACCACATTCATTTTGAAGCCCGCTTCTTCGCGTTTTCTGGTTTTCGCGGTTTCCATTTCCCGAAATGCTCGAGCGCCCTTTGAGCCGCCTTCGCCTGACTCCCGCCCCTCTGAATGGCCACTTTCGCGTCGTTGATGGACCGGTCGAGAAGGATGCGGATATCGTTGTACCGCTTGAGACCTCCATAGACGCGAATCAGTCGGTCATGGAGGTGATAACTCCACGGACGTTGGGCGATCGCCAATAGCAGCAGCTCGATCACCTCCTTGAAATTCTCCGCTCGTTTTTGAGTCGCCTCGATCCTGTCTGGTGGCTTGCTGGCCTTCCACTCCTCTCTGAGCTGTGCTTCGAGGTCCTTCGCGGCTCCGTACAGAATCCATGGCTCCCATCCCCGGTGCGGGATACCGTTCGACTGGAGCTCGCGCTCGCGATGTTTCGGCAGATGATGCTTGCAGGCGAGCGTTCCATGAACGACATGCGTGCGCATGTTCTGGGCGAGCGGCGCGGGCCTGGTCCCGAATAGTTCCCGGATCTGCTGCGCGAGGTTGGCCGCCTTCGTCCTCGATCGCTGGACAGCCATGTAGATCGCCGTTCCCGCCGTGCCGGCAAGGATCAATCCCACCGCCGCGCGGCGAGTGACGACCGGCGTTGTGCTCCAGGTGCGCGTCGCTGACACTGCCAGCCGGGGAGCGAATTGTCTGGCGAAGAACCACGCTGCAGCGACATTTGCGCCGATCACGATCGCCGCGATGGCAGTGTCCACGGCCGCGAGCTCCTGCTTCCGCCGATCCATTCGATCCTCCCGAAGCGTCATCAGGAGATTGACGGCCAGGAAGAGGGAAAGCGCAATCCAGCCGCCGTGAATGACCATTGCCGAAATGTAGCGGCGCCCGTCCTCTCCCTCACGCCAGCCGAGAACACGCCGGCACTTCGGATCCTCGGTGTAGATCCATGCCGGAGCCAGGGTCATCGCCGCGCCCCGGGCTCGGCCCACGAGAGAGAGAACTCGGCGCGTCTCGATCATCACCACGATGTAAGCGGCCGCCGTCATCAGGGCGAGACCGATCAGCGCGATTTTGGGGTCGATCTTCACCTCGCCGAGGGATGGCAACGGGATCGTTTCCTTGTCGACTTGAAAATCGTTGGAGGCTTTGCTCGCCGCTTCCGCTTCGGCCTTGTTTTTCTCGAACTGTCCGGCGGGAAGGAGCATTTCCACGAGAAGCGTTTCCATCACGCGGTAATCGGCGTCACGCGAGGAAAGAGTCTGGAGTCGTTCCGACGCCCGGGCAACGAGCGGGCCCCGAACATCTGCCGCGGCGCCCTCCTTCATTGCATCGAGCGCGGCGTCGAAGATCTTTTTATCGAGGTCGGGCGGTTTCGAAACCTCGGTCGGCGCGATCGGTTGCGCGACGACGGGCTGAGGCTTCGTCGCGCGTGCTTCCTCTTTCTTCCGGGCGATTGCCCGGAGACGCTCGAACTCCTCTCGCAACTTCTTCAACTTCTTCCCGGATGTCTCCATGGCTTCGGCCGCCCGCTGCGCGCGTTTGCCGATCTTGGCTCGGCGCTCCCGGTTCTCGCGAACTCCGAGGGTGACCAACACGGCCACCGTGACGACCACCGCCGCGGTGATGGCCACAACCGTGCTGAGTCGGCTCAGGTGCTGTCCGAGCTCGCGGCTGATCGCGTTCGCACGGCGATCGTTACTCTTGGTCACGATGAGCTCTCTCAATCTAGAGAGGGGCACCAGCCGTTCGTTTCCCTACCCATGTACGATTAAAAATCTTGTTCGACGTGAACCTCGAACGCGCCGCCGGGCGCCTCGCGCCGTACGCCCGTCCCACGCCCCTCGTCCGGGCGCTGCTCCTCTCCCGCGATCTCGATTGCGAGCTGTGGGTGAAGAACGAGACCGTCTCGCCGATCGCCTCGTTCAAGTGGCGCGGCGCGCTCAACGACCTGCTGCGTGGAGCGGCGGGCTCTCAGCCCGCCGGCGTCGTCACCTCCTCGACCGGCAATCACGGCCAGGGCGTGGCCTGGGCCGCCTCGGTGCTGCGCGTCCCGGCCCACATCTTCCTCCCCCTCGGCGCGAACCCGACCAAGCGCGCCAAGATCGACCTTCTCGGCGCGACCATCCACGACGTCGGCGGCGATCTGGACGAGGCCAAGGCCATCGCCATCGAGTTTGCCCAGCGTGAGGGCTTGCGCTTCATCGACGATGGCGAGAGCGAAGGCGTGATCGAAGGCGCGGGCACGATCGGCCTGGAGATCACGCGCGAGCTGGAGCGCGTCGACGCCGTCTACGTGCCGATGGGCAGCGGCTCGCTCGCCGGCGGCATCGGCATGGCCCTGCCCGACGCCCGCGTCGTCGCCGTGCAGTCGAGCGGCTCGCCGGCGATGGTCGAGAGCTTCCATGCCCGGCGGGCGATCGAGCGCCCCATCGCCAGCATCGCCGACGGCCTGGCCTGCCGCGTCCCCGCGAAGCTCGCCCTGGACCTGCTCCTCGAGCACGTCGACGACGCCGTGCTCGTCTCCGACGATGAGATTCTCTCCGCCGGCCGAATGATGCTCCTCGGCGCGCACGTCCTGGTCGAGCCCTCGGGCGCGGCCGGACTGGCGGCGGCGCTGCGCGATCGCGAGGCGAATCGTGGAAAGCGCGTCGTCGTGATCGCCACGGGCGCGAACGTCACCGCGGAAGTGCTCCAACTCGTGTCATCCCGAGCGTGAGCGAGGGACCTGGGTGGGTGGGAGGCACGAGACGCCCGCCCCACCCGCCCAGGTCCCTCGCTCTCGCTCGGGATGACACCTAGTCGCGGGCGCCTTCCTCCCACGACGCCGACTGGATCTCCTGCACCTTGCCGCCGACGAAGAGAACCAGCGCATCCATCTTGCGCACGTAGTCGGTGACGTAGCTCCACTCTTCGATGGAGACGCCGTCGTAGCGCAGGCGCGCCGCGCGGCGCTCGGGCGGGCCCATGATCCGCTCCACCTCCACCAGGGTCTGGCCGAGCCGGATTTTGTTGATGCGGGCGCGGTTGGTCTCGGCGAGCCGGAAGGCGTGACGGTCGATGTTCACGCCGCCCGTGGAGCAGCCGACGACGGCGATGAGGGAGAGCGCGGCGAGGGCGCGACGGGTCAGTACCATCCGTCCCCCGCCGGGTTCACGAGCGCCCGGGCGAGGCTGGCGCGGATCGCGTTCTGCAGCGTGGCCCGATCGAGCCCGCCGCGCACCACGACGTAGCGCATCGGCAGCTCGGTCGGATGGAACTGCGAGTGATACGACAGCCAGTCGCTCGAGCCGCCGACCGTCGGACGCATCGATTCGTCGAGCATCACCACGTAGACCGCGTTCGGATCGACGTGCTGGATGCGTCCGGCCTCGATCTCCGCCGCCAGCGCGCGCTGGACGTCGAGGTCGAGCAGGTCGCCGCCGGGCAGGGTCAGGCTCTGCGCGCCGACGCGGAAGCCGAAGGTGCGCACGCCGTAGCGATCGAGCTCGCGGATCGTCGGCTCGCGGTCGAGCTGCCGCGCCGCGAGCATCGCCGCGCGCCTGGCCGGATCCGACCACTGGCCCGCGAAGAGCATGCGGATGGACGGGTCTTCGACCACCGCGCCGCCGTGGAAGAGGATGTCCGCGACGGCATCGCCGCCGCGCCAGACGTGCACGCGGCCACCATCGTCGTCGCGGAGCATGTCCGCGGGCCAGACCACTTCAGGGACCTGCGGTGCCGAGTCGTCGAGCGAGGCGGTGCTGGTGCCGAAGGTGATGTCGAGCACGGGATGCACCTCGATGCCGTTCGGGGCGACGCCGGTCTGGCCGTGGATGTAGTCCCAGAAGCCGATGCCTTTGATCGTCACCGGCGTGGTGGTGGTCTTCATCGACGTGGTTGCGGTGAAGCGCGCGTCGAACTGCTGGCGCGCCCGGGAGATGCCGGGTCCGAAGGGGCTGCCCACTCCGACGCAGCTGCTCGCCGGCAGCTCGATGATCATGGTGCGCCCCGCGGAGTCGCGGATGACCAGGTGATAGTCGGAGTCGGCCTCGCGGACGTACTTGATCAGCGTGCCGCTGAGCCGGTACTGCGTCGTCTCGCGCGGAGAGACCCGCCCGTTCGACGGCAGCGACGACGGCCGCGTCGACTGGTGGAAGTTGTAGATGGTGGAGGAGATGTAGGTGGAGAGGTTGACCGAGGGGGCCTGAGGATCGGTGCCGGTCTTCACCGACCACCGCTCCACGCCGCAAGCCGCGTGGATTTCGAACACCGCGAACAGCACGACTGCGACGAGGGAGAGGAACGTTCGCATGCACCCTCCTGTGCGCACAGGGTACCCGACGGGGACGTCACTCAGGAAGTACTGAACGCGTACGGCAGCGAGCACGTCTCCCGATAACCGGCATCGAGGAGCTCCCGCGCATACCGCGCGAACAGCGGCTTCGCATCGCGCGGCACGCGCAGCGGCAGGTACTTCGTCATCCGCTCCGGCTCCTCGGGATCGAAGCCGCTGAAGTGGAAGAAGCGGACGTCGTCCAGGCTGCGCTCGGGAAGGTTCCAGTAGGCGACGTTGCAGCCGCGGTCGCGCACGATCTCCACGCCCTGGAAGAAGACTGGCACGTGATCGAGCCAGCGCTGGTCGAAGAACACCCCTTCGCCGATGGCGCGGCTGCAGTGCCGGTCGAGGCGCTCCCGCCACCAGCGCAGGAAGCGGCGCCCCTCCGGCGCCGCGGAGACGCCGACGCAGCCGCCGTTGAACGTGCCCGACTGCAGGATCTGCAGCTCGCGCTCGATGCGGTCAGGGCCGGAGGGCGGATCGAGGAGGTGCGGGGTGAGCACGATCGGCGGATCGCCGGCCGGCGTGAGGACGGCGGCGAGGTCGCCGAGGATGCGGCAGTCGGGGTCGAGGTAGAGCGCGCGGCGGAAGCCGCGGTCGAGGAGGTAGGCGAGGAGGTGCGGCTTCAGCCGCGACGCGAGCTCCTCGAGCGTCTCGTCCTCGGCGGGCCGGACGCCGAGCTCGCGCAGCTCGATGAGCCGGAACGGCTCGCGCGCGGGATCGAACGCCTGCTGGACCTCGTCCGCCAGCACCACGTGCAGCGGCATCCCCGGATGGTGCTCGGCGAGCGAGCGCGCCAGGACGCGGGCGAAGGAGAGGTAGTTCCTGGCGATGATCGTGGCCACGGCGTTCATGGCCACCACCTCCTGTAGCCGGCGTCCATCAGCAGGCGCGCGTAGCGCTCGAAGAGCGCGCCGCAGCGCATCGAGGCGACGTCGTGCCGGATCGCGTAGCGGGTCACGCTCCGCGGCTGCTCCGGATCGAAGCCGCTGAAGCGGAAGAGGCGCACGTCGTCCACCGCGTCGCGCTCGGGCAGGTTCCAGTGGCCGACGTTGAAGCGCGGGTCGCGGATGATCCGCGCCTCCGGAAAGTACGACGGCACGAGGTCCAGCCAGCGCTGTTCGTAGTGCATGCCTCGGCCGATGTCGTGCAGGCAGTGCGCGCGCACGCGGTCGGACCACCAGTCGAGGAAGCGCCGGGCGATGGGGGAGGCGGCGACGCCGAGGAGGCCGACGTTGAAGATCCCCGACTGGAGGATGTTCAGCTCCCGTCCCATCACGTGGTCCACCTCGGGCGGCTCCAGCAGATGCGGCGTCAGCGCGATCGGGTGCGCCCCCAGCATTTCGAACACGGGCGTCAGCTCGCCGAGGACGAGGCTCTCCTGCTTGAGGAAGAGGACGCGTGTGAAGCCGCGATCCAGGAGATGAGCGAGGAAGAACGGCGTCGCGGCGTAGCTCAGCGGCTGCTGGGCGTAGCGCGCCCGGAGCCGCCGCGGCGTGCGGATGTCGCGGAAGCGAACCAGCTCGAACGGCTGCGCGGCCGGATCGAACCGGCCGTCCACCTCGTCGGCGAGGAGGACCAGGAACGGGACGTCCGGGTGGTACTCGCGGAACGACGCCGCGAGCACGCGGGCGTAGGACAGCAGCGGCCTGGCGACGATCGTCGCCGCTGCGACCGGCAAGCCTACTTGCGCAGCTCGACGCCGGTGGCCACGAACGACACTTCCTTCGCCGTGCCGTCCTTGGAGCGGTTCAGCTTCGCGCCCTCGCCCTCGAGATGGTCGGCGTCTTCCTTGGACAGCGTCTTCACCGCCACCGTGCCTTCCATCCGCGCCGCGCGGCCCTTGCTGTCCTTCGGCACGAAGAAGCCATAGTCCTTGAAGGTGACGCGCATGCCGCTCTTGCCCGCCTCCGGGACCACTTCCATCCAGCAGCCCTTGTTCTGGCAGGCCGCCTGGACCAGCCCTTCCACCACGATCGCGTCCTTGGTGTAGGCGTCCGGATCCGCGAGCACGTCCGCCAGCGGAACGGCCTTGGCGTCCTTCGAGATCGCGGCGCCGCGGAGCACGACGTCGTCGCCCGCGAACGCGGCGGCGGCGAGGAGGAAGAGGGCGAGGAGAGTGAGCTTTCTCATGGGCGGGGGGATTTTACCCTCACAACCCCTTCCTGAACTGCACGACCCGGTCAACAATCTCGTACCCCAAGGCCACGTGGGCCCGGTGCGACGGCTCGTTCTCGAGCAGGGCGTCCGAGGCCATCTCCGTGCAGCCCTGCCGGCGGGCCCAGTCCTCGGCGGCGCGGATGAGGGCCCGGCCGATGCCCTGGCGGCGGTGCCCCTCGGCGACGAGCCAGCCTTCTACGTAGCCGACCGGGTGGCGGGGGTCGCAGCCATCTGCCTGGGAGCGAAGGCCGACCTCGACGAAGCCGAGGAGGGTGCCGTCCTCGCCCACGGCCACGAGCTCCGCGAGGGCCATCATGGACGCCGTCCCGGCGAAGACGTCCGTGAGCTCGGCGGCGTGCTCCTCCGCCGAGGCCTCCGGCCAGAGGGCGTGGCGCAGGGCGGCCAGGGCGGCGCGGTCGTCCGGCGTGGCCGGGCGGATGCTCTTTACGTTATTGACGTTCGGCTTACGCACCATTAACAACCCCAAAACGCGCCGGATGTATCATTCCCTCCCAAATTCAGGTCCAAAAATCATTCAAGGCAGTTTCGGGCGGGTGGGGTCCGGTCTTCCATTTCTACACTGAGAGAGGCGCTCGATGGCTGCTTTTCGTCCGAAGGTCCTGGTCCCGGTTCTCCTTCTCGTCGCCGCCCTTGCGCCCGCTGCCCAGGCAGCGCTGACGATCTCCCCCATCACCTGGAACATCATCGGTCTGGACAGCAACGACGTGAACACCGGGCCGAATAACTTCCCGGTGGGGGCGCGGGTCTGCAGCAACGTCGCCACGACGAATGTCACCGTCGACTTCCACTGGGACTCGGCGAACCCATTGATCAATCTGCGAGGCGGCTCGCTCGACCCGATCATCATCCCGAACATCGCCGCCGGGACCTGCCAGGACGCCTACTTCGAAGTAACGGTGACGCGGAACCCGGCCGCCTTCGACACCGCCCGCGGCTACCACATCACCGCCACCGACTTTTCCGGCACGGTCTCCACGCCCACGCCGCGCGAGCTCTACGTCGAGCGCCTCATCTCCCAGAGCCGCAACTCCATCACCGACGTGAAGTTCGGCACCACCGTGCTCAACGCCGTCTCCATCCCCGCCGGCGGCGACATGAACATGGTCGTCGGCAACACCTACGTCGTCCAGCTCTACGGCGGCACGGCCACCCAGGGCTACGAGCAGTTCGAGGAGTTCATCAACTTCCCGAACACCATCTTCCAGATCCTCGACGTCGACACCACCTACTCCGCCGATACCTCGCCGTTCGTGCCCAATCCGAACGACAAGCTCTACGCCGACGCCTGCGGGTGGGAGAACGATCCCAACAGCCCGAACTACCGCTCCTGCGTCGGCGGCGCCTTCAAGGTCGGCGGCAACAACGTCGTCACCACCTACACCATCCGCATCGTCGGCGGCGGCGGAACGAGCCAGACCCTGACCAGCCTGCTCCACGACTTCTCCGGCAGCAGCTTCCACTACAACGCCGACTACGAGACCAGCGCCCGGGTCGCCAACATCATCGACCCCACCACGGCCACGATCTCCAAAAGCTTCTTCCCCAACCCGGCCCCGGTCAACGGCGTATCCACGCTGACGTTCACCCTCGCCAACCCGAACCCCGGCACCCTCGGCGGCTACAACTTCGTCGACAACCTCCCGGCCAACCTGGTCGTGGCCACTCCGCCGAACGCGACCACCAGCGGCTGCGGCGCGCCGACCCTCACCGCGAACGCCGGCTCCAGCTCGATCTCCTTCTCCGGCGGCACGGTCGCGGCCAACGGCACCTGCGTGATCACGGTCAACGTCACCCCGACCGCCACCGGGACGCTCAACAACACCACCAACAATCTGTTCATCGATGCCATCAACACCGGCGACAACGCCGCCGCCTCGCTGACCGTGAACAACGAGCCGCCGCCGGGGACGGGCTTCTGCGGCACGCAGGCGCAATGGACATTCCCCGCCGGCTTCAACGTCGCCTCGCCGGCCCCGACGACCGCGAACGTCACCGCGTCCGCGAAGCCCGGAGACGGCATCACCTCCACCTCCTTCACGGAAGGGGCGAACTCCTGGGGCTCGAACGGCGACATCACCACGGGGGCGTCGCTGGTCTTCGCAAATGAGGAGTACGTCGAGTTCGCAGTCAACACCTCGACGTTCGTCAGCGCTACGTTCAGCTTCGCCGCCGCGCGCAAGAACACGCCGAACAGCCCGCGCGGAATCGCCGTGTACGCCGGCTCGACGTCGCTGACGACGGACGGCACCGAAGGAAACGGCAGCGCGAGCGATCCGGGCACGGTAGTCCTGGCCGCGAACGCGACCGCGCTCCCGACCGGCACGACGGCTTTTACGTCGTTCGGGCCGATCGCATTTACGCCCGTCAACGGGACGACCTACATCCGGATCTACTTTTTCAACTCCGGCAACGTCGCCGGCGGATTCGACGCGTTCGTCGACAACGTCACCGTCACCGGCTGCGTCGCCGCCATCAAGCCGACGCTCACCAAGTCCTTCTCGCCCGATCCCATCGCCGTGAACGGGGTCTCCACGCTCACGTTCACCCTGACCAACACCAACACCACCGCCCTCACCGGCGCCGCCTTCATGGACGGCCTGCCGGCCGGCGTGCAGGTCGCGGCAACGCCCAGTGCGGCCACGACCTGCGGCGGGACCTGGGCGCCGACGGCGGGCGCGACGTCGCTCACCTTCAGCGGCGGCACCATCCCGGCCAGCGGCTCCTGCACGGTCAGCGTCGACGTCACCGCCACTACCGCCGGACCGCACTCGAACGTCGGCGGATTCCTCTCCACGACGGAAAGCGGGACGACGACGACCAGCGTCCCCGCCGACACGCTGACGGCGCTGCTGCCGCCGTCGATCGAGAAGGCCTTCGATCCCTCGCCGGTCCTCCCCAACGGCACTTCCACGCTCACCTTCACGATCACCAATCCGAACGTGAGCAACGCCCTGGCCGGTGTCGCCTTCAGCGACTCCCTGCCGTCTTCACCGGCGCAGATGCAGGTCGCGCCGGCGCCGGCCGCGTCGGCCACCGGCTGCGGGGCGCCGACGTTCGCGCCGGCTCCCGGCGCGACCTCGCTCTCGTTCTCCGGCGCCACCATCGCCCCGAACGGGACCTGCGTCGTCACCGTCGACGTCGTCGTCCCGGCCGTCGGCACGTACAACAACACCAGCGGCAACGTCTCGGCGATCATCAACGGCTCCCCGGTGAACGGGAATACCGCCAGCGACTCGCTCGAGGCCGTGCCGCCCCAGCCGTCGATCTCGCTCCTCAAGCAGGTCGGCCCCAGCCCGACCGGGCCGTGGACGTCGTTCCTCGCCGTCAGCGGCGGACCGGTCTTCTACCAGTTCACGGTGGAGAACACGGGCGACGTCCCGCTCAGCCCGATCAGCGTCACCGACGACACGCTCGACGTGTCGGCCTGCAACGCCGGCTTCGCGTCCACGACCCTTCCCCCGCCCGTCCCAGCGAACGAGAACCACATCGTCACCTGCGTGGTCGGCCCCGTCCCGAGCATGCCCGGCTCGCACACGAACACCGCCCATGCCACCGGCGTCTTCGCCGGCAACCCGGTCAACTCTCCGGACTCCTCGGCCACCTACGCGACGACCGGACTCACGCTCGACAAGACCTCCGTCCAGTCGACGTTCAACGCCGCCGGCAACACGATCAACTACAACTATCTCGTGACCAACAGCGGCTTCGCGCCGCTGCCGGGCCCGGTGACCGTCGCCGACGACAAGACCACCGTGACCTGTCCGGCCGTGACCACGGTCGGCGATCTCGACAACTTCCTCGATCCCGGCGAGTCCGTCACCTGCACGGCGAGCTACATCGTCACTCCCGCCGACGTCGCCGCCGCCTTCGTGACCAACACCGCCACCGCCACCGTCGCCGGCGTCGAGTCGAACAGCGACAGCACGACCGTGGTCCTCTCCACCGCGGCCGACGTTTCGATCACCAAGACTCTCAACACCGCTGGTCCGTACACGGCGGGGCAGTCGATCACGTACACGCTCGCGGTCTCGAACGCCGGCCCGGCCACGGCCACGAACGTCCAGGTGACCGACACGCCCACCAACCTCTCCATCACCAGCGTGAGCGGCAGCGGCTGCGCCGCCCTGCCCTGCACCATTCCCTCGCTGCTCTCCGGTGCGAGCACGAACATCACCGTAAACGCGACGATCAACGCCCCTGGCGCCTTCGACAACGTGGCCAACGTCTCGGCCACCCAGCCCGATCCGAACCCGGCCAACAACGTCGACAACACCGGCAACAACGGCATCACCGGCCCCTCCGCGGACGTCTCCGTCGTGAAGACGCTGGTCACCGGTCCGCCGTACTTCCACCAGGACACGATCACCTACACGCTCTTCGTCGCCAACGCCGGTCCGTCCACCGCCACGAACGTGCAGGTGACCGACGCGCCGACCAACCTCACCATCCAGACCGTGAGCAGCACGAACTGCTCGTCGCTGCCGTGCACCATTCCGAGCCTCGCCGCCGGCGCGGACGAGACCATCACCGTCACGGCCACCATCGACACGCCGGGTCCCTTCGACAACTCCGCGACCGTCGACGCGGACGAGCCGGATCCCGATCCCGCCGACAACACCGACAACACCGGCAACGGCGGCAATGCCATGCCCCTGGCGGACGTGTCGATCGACAAGGTCTTGAGCACCCCGCCGCCGTTCTCGGTGGGGCAGACCATCACCTACACCATCACCGTGACGAACGCCGGTCCGTCGCTCGCCAACAACATCGACGTCACCGACACGCCGTCGAATCTCACCATCCAGACCGTGAGCAGCGCCAGCTGCTCGGCGTTCCCCTGCACCATCCCGCTGCTCGCCCCGAACAACAGCGAGATCATCACCGTCACCGCCACCATCGACAACCCCGGCATCTTCAACAACAGCGCGAACGCGATGGCGGACGAGCCCGACCCCAACGTCTCGAACAACACCGACAACACCGACAACGACGGCAACGCCGGCGCCCAGGCCGACACCTCGATCGTCAAGAACCTCGATACCGCCGGCCCCTTCATCGTCGGCCAGACCATCCAGTACACCCTGCAGATCCACAACGCCGGACCGCAGCCGGCCACCAACGTCAACGTCGTCGACAGCCCGTCGAACCTTTCGATCACCGGCGTGAGCGGCGACTGCGCGTCGCTGCCGTGCACGATCCCGAACATCCCTCCGTTGGGGAACGCGTCCATCACCGTGATGGCCACGATCGACGAGCCCGGCTCCTTCGACAACGTCGCCTCGGTGTCCTCCGACGAGACCGATCCGGATCCGACCGACAACACCGACGACACCAACAACGGCGGCGAGGCCACCGATACGGCCGACGTCTCCGTCACCAAGTCGCTCGACCTCAACGGTCCGTTCCATGCCGGCCAGTCCATCAGCTTCACCATCCAGGTCTCGAACGCCGGCCCGAGCACGGCCACGAACATCCAGGTGAGCGACTCGCCCACGAACCTGAACATCACCGGCGTGAGCGGAGACTGCAACTCCCTGCCGTGCACGATTCCCAGCCTGGCCCCCCTCGGGACCGCGACCATCAACGTCACCGCGACCATCGTCGCCGCCGGCGACTTCGACAACTCCGTCACCGTCGACGCCGACCAGGACGATCCCGACCCCACGGACAACACCGCCAACGACGGCGACACGGCCGTCGAGGCCGCCGACGTCTCCGTCACCAAGACCCTGACCGCCACCGGCCCCTTCTACGCCGGCAGCACGGTCACCTTCGACATCGTGGTCACCAACGGCGGCCCGAACACGGCCACCAACATCCAGGTCACGGACACGCCGACGAACCTGACCATCACCAGCGTGCAGAGCACCAACTGCTCGTCGCTGCCCTGCACCATTCCCAGTCTCCCCGGCAGCTCGTTCGAGAACATCGCCATCATCGCCACCATCAACGCCGCCGGCCCCTTCGACAACGCCGTCACCGTCGACGCCGACCAGTTCGATCCCGACGACTCGGACAACAGCGACAACGACGGCGGCGAGGCGACCTCCCAGGCGGACGTGTCGATCACGAAGACGCTGGACACCCCGGCCTCCTACAACGTCGGCCAGTCGGTCACCTACACCATCGTCGTGGCCAACGCCGGACCGTCGACGGCGACCAATATCCAGGTCACGGACACGCCCACCAACCTGACCATCACCAACGTGAGCGGCGACTGCACGTCGCTGCCGTGCACGATCGCCAGCCTGGCCAGCGGCGACGACGACACCATCACAGTGACCGCCACCATCAACTCCGTGGGCGACTTCGACAACAGCGCCAGCGCCAACGCGGACGAGCCCGATCCCGACTCGTCGAACAATACCGACAACGCCGGCGGTACCACCGGCCCCGCCGCCGACGTCCGAGTGGAGAAATCGATCGTCACTGCGGGGCCGTACCATCAGGGCGACACGGTCACGTTCCAGACCGTGGTGACCAACGACGGTCCGGACACGGCCACCAACGTCGTGGTGACCGACACGCCGATCGGCGTGCCCCTGGTCGCCGGCAGCATCTCCGGCGGCGGCTGCACGGCCTTCCCCTGCACCATCCCCAGCATCCTGAGCGGCGCGGGCGTCACCATCACCTATTCGGGCGTGATCCAGAACCCCGGAGCGTTCGACAACTCCGCAACCGTCTCCGCGACGGAGTTCGATCCCGACACGTCCAACAACAGCGATCTCTTCGGCAACGGCGGGGTGGCCCAGAACACCGTGGACGTCGCCATCACCAAGACCCTCAACACCCCCGGCCCGTATGCGCCCGGACAGACCATCACCTACACCCTGGTCGTCTCCAACACCGGTCCCGGCGTGGCGTTGTTCGTCGTGGTCAGCGACACCCCGACCAACCTGACCATCACCAGCGTCAGCGGTGCCGGCTGCACCTCCTTCCCCTGCACGCTGGTTCCCGGCGTCACGCCCACGCCGGCCTCGAACCGGACCATCACCGTCACCGCCACCATCAACGCCGTCGGTCCGTTCGACAACAGCGCCACCGCCACGCCTCGCAACACCGACTACGACCCCAATCTCAACAACAACACCGCCAACGCCGGCGGCGTGGCCGCGTCCGCGGACGTCTCGGTGACCAAGACCCTGACCAGCGGCGGCCCGTTCCAGGCCGGTGACACCGTGAACTACTTGATCAGGGTTTTCAACGATGGTCCCTCGGTGGCGACCAACATTCAGGTGACCGACACGCCGACGAACCTGACCATCACCAGCGTGAGCGACGGCTGCAATGCCCTGCCCTGCACCCTCTCTTCGTTGAACCCGACCAATCAGCAGGACATCCTCGTCACGGCCACCATCAACTCCGCCGGCGACTTCGACAACAGCGTCACCGTCGCCGCGGCGGAGCCCGATCCCGACCCCTCGGACAACACCGACAACGCCGGCGGCACCACCGGCCCGGTCGCGGAGATCTCCGTGGTCAAGTCGATCGTCACCCCGGGGCCGTATCACCAGGGCGACACGGTTGCGTTCCAGACTGTGGTCACCAACAACGGCCCAGCCACGGCCACGAACGTGGTGGTCACCGACACGCCGATCGGCGTGACCCTGGTCGCCGGCAGCATCTCCGGCGGCGGCTGCACGGCCTTCCCCTGCACCATCCCCAGCATCTCGAACGGCGCGAGCGTCACCATCACCTACTCGGGCACGATCAACAATCCCGGAGCGTTCGACAACTCCACGACCGTCGACGCGACGGAGTTCGATCCCAACACTGCCAACAACTCCGATCTCTTCGGCAACGGCGGCGTGGCCCAGAACACCGTGGACGTGGCCATCACCAAGACCCTCAATACCCCCGGCCCGTACACCCCCGGACAGACCATCACCTACACGCTGGTGGTCTCCAACGCCGGCCCGGGCGTGGCGCTGTTCGTCGTGGTCACCGACACGCCGACCAACCTGACCATCACCAACGTCAGCGGCGCCGGCTGCACGGCCTTCCCCTGCACGCTGATCCCCGGCGTCACTCCGACCCCCTTGTCGAATCGGACCATCACCGTCACCGCGACCATCGACGCCGTCGGTCCGTTCGACAACAGCGCCACGGCGACGCCGCGCTCCAGCGACTACGATCCGAACCTGGCGAACAACACCGACAACACCGGCAACAACGGCGTGGCCGCCTCGGCGGACGTCTCCGTGGTCAAGACCCTGGTCACCGCTGGTCCGTACACCGCCGGCCAGTCCATCACCTACACCCTCGACGTCGCCAACGCCGGCCCGTCGACGGCCACCACCGTCCAGGTGACCGACACGCCGACGAACCTGACCATCACCAACGTGAGCGGCGGCGGCTGCGCGGCCCTGCCGTGCACCATCGCCTCCCTGGCCTCCGGCGCGAGCGTGACCATCACCGTCACGGCGACCATCAATGCCTCGGGTGCGTTCGACAACGCGGCCACCGTCTCGGCCACGGAGCCGGATCCCGACCCGTCGGACAACACCGACAACACCGGCAACGGAAGCGCGACCGGCTTGGTTGCGGACGTCTCGGTCGTGAAGACCCTGGTCACCGCTCCTCCTTACACCCCGGGCCAGTCCGTGACCTACACCCTCGACGTCGCCAATGCCGGCCCGCTCACGGCGACCAACGTCCAGGTAACCGACACGCCGACGAACCTGACCATCACCAACGTCAGCGGCGGCGGCTGCGCGGCCCTGCCGTGCACCATCGCCTCCCTGGCCTCCGGCGCGAGCGTGACCATCACCGTCACGGCCACCATCAACGCCGCCGGTGCGTTCGACAACGCCGCCACCGTCTCGGCCACGGAGCCGGATCCCGACCCGTCGGACAACACCGACGACACCGGCAACGGCGGCGTGGCCGCCTCGGCGGACGTCTCCATCGTGAAGACTCTGGTCACCGCTCCCCCCTACACCGCGGGCCAGTCCGTGACCTACACGCTCGACGTCGCCAACGCCGGTCCGTCGACGGCAACCAGCATCCAGGTGACCGACACGCCGACGAACCTGACCATCACCAACGTCAGCGGCGGCGGCTGCGCGGCCCTGCCGTGCACCATCGCCTCCCTGCCCGCCAGCGTGAGCGTGACCGTCACCGTCACCGCCACCATCAATGCACCGGGGACGTTCGACAACGCCGCCACCGTCTCGGCCACGGAGCCGGATCCCGACCCGTCGGACAACACCGACGACACCGGCAACGGCAGCGTGACCGACTCGTCCGCGGACGTCTCCATCGTGAAGACCCTGGACACCGCCGGCCCGTACGTCGTCGGTCAGTCCGTGACTTACACCCTCGACGTTGCCAATGCCGGCCCGTCGACGGCGACCAACATCCAGGTGACCGACACGCCGACGAACCTGACCATCACCGGCGTGAGCGGCGCCTGCGCGGCCCTGCCGTGCACCATCCTCTCCCTCCCGTCCGGCTCGAGCGTGAGCATCACCGTCACGGCCACCATCGACGCCGAGGGCACGTTCGACAACGCCGCCACCGTCTCAGCCACGGAGCCGGATCCCGACCCGTCGAACAACACCGACGACGACAGCAACGGCGGCACCGCCGTGGCTCCGACCGCCGTCGACCTGGCCCTGCTCAAGACCGCGGCCTCGCAGGGCGTGATCGTCGGACAGCCGTTCGACTTCACCCTCCTCTTGACCAACAACGGCCCGGGCACGGCCACGAACGTCGTGGTGACGGACCCGCTGCCGACGGGCTTCTCCCTGATCTCGGCGACGTCGACTCAGGGGACCTGCAGCGGTACGACCACCGTCACCTGCACCATCGGGACGATGCTCGCCGAGGCCTCGGTGACGATCACCATCCGCGGCACCCCCACCGGTCCCGGAGAGCTGGAGAACACCGCCACCGCCTCGGCCGCCGAAGCCGAGACCGTGACGGCCAACAACACCGCCACCGCCGTGGTGATCGCCCAGGCCGCGGGCATCCCGACCGTGAGCGAGTGGGGCTTGATCCTCCTGGCCATGCTCCTGGCCCTGGCGGCAGTGAAGGTGCTCCGACCGTAAGCCCTTTGGAAAGCGGCAGCTGCGGCTGCCGCTTTCAAAGCGGCGGCATCGCCGCCGCACTCCAAACTACAGCCCCTCCGCCAGCGCCAGCAACTTGTTCACCGTGTTCCAGTTACGGGACGTTCCGGCGACGCCGAGCTTCTTCTCCAGCACCGCGCCGGTCAGCTTCGATCGGCCGGCGCCGTTGCCGTAGTAGAGATACAGCTCGCGGCCGGAGAGGTGGGCCTCCTCCGGCGGCGGGATCGGTCCCAGCTCGCCCTTCGGCTCCGCGGCCAGGAACATGACCAGCAGCCAGCCCGGGTTCCTGCCCTCGAGCGGAAAGGGATTGCGGCGGATGGCCTCGCGCAACTCGTCCGCGGTGCGGACGACGACGCTCACGTTCATCTTCAGCTTCTTCTCGATGGCCGCTTCGATCTTCTTCGGGTCGGCCCGGGCGGCGGTGAAGACGACGTTGCCGCTCTGGAGGAGGGTGCGCACGCTTTTGAAGCCGAGGGACTCGTGGATGGCCCGCAGATCCTCCATGCGGACCATCTTGTTCCCGCCGACGTTGATGCCGCGGATGAGGGAGATGAAGGTGGTCATACAAATGGAAACGGCGGGCTGAGAGCCCGCCGCTCCACGATATCGCAGGTTGAAAAAACTACGCCGCTTTGGCCACCGTGGCCGGCTCGGACTCGGTGTGCGAGCCGATGCGCATGCCGTAGAACGAGCGGTAGACGAAGAACATCGCGATCAGCAGGAACACGCCCGACAGGATCAGCGTCAGCGTCCCTTGGCCGGCGCGGGTCATCTCCACCGCCAGCTCGACGGCCAGCAGGCCGAACAGGGTGGTGAACTTGATGACCGGGTTCATGGCCACCGAGGAGGTGTCCTTGAACGGATCGCCGACCGTGTCGCCGACGACGACGGCGGCGTGGAGAGGCGTCCCCTTCATTTTCAGCTCGGTCTCCACGATCTTCTTGGCGTTGTCCCAGGCCCCGCCGGCGTTGGCCATGAAGATGGCCTGGTAGAGGCCGAACAGGGCGATGGAGATCAGGTAGCCGATGAAGAAGAACGGCTCGAAGCAGGCGAAGGCCAGCGTCGAGAAGAACACGGTCAGGAAGATGTTGAACATGCCCTTCTGGGCGTACTGGGTGCAGATCTCGACGACGCGCTTGGAGTCCTCGACGGACGCCTTCGCGGCGCCGGTGTCGAGCTTGATGTTGGCCTTGATGAACTCCACCGCCCGGTAGGCGCCGGTGGACACGGCCTGCGTCGCCGCGCCGGTGAACCAGTAGATGACCGCGCCGCCGACCACCAGCCCGAGCAGGAACTGCGGGTGGAGGAGGGAGAGCTTGTCGATGTCGGTGGTCAGGCCGTTGGTGAGCATGACGATGATGGCGAAGATCATCGTCGTCGCCCCGACCACCGCCGTGCCGATGAGCACCGGCTTGGCCGTGGCCTTGAACGTGTTGCCCGCGCCGTCGTTCTCCTCGAGGTGCTCCTTGCCCTTCTCCCACTGCGGGCGGAAGCCGAAGTCGCGCTGGATCTCCTCTTCCACGCCGGGCAGGGTCTCGATGGTCGAGAGCTCGTAGACCGACTGGGCGTTGTCCGTGACCGGGCCGTAGGAGTCGACGGCGATGGTGACCGGGCCCATGCCCAGGAAGCCGAAGGCGACCAGGCCGAAGGCGAAGATGGCCGGGGCGATCATCAACGCGCCCGACCCTGTCGCGAAGGTCCCGGCGATCCAGGCCGCCACGCCCATGAGACCGGCGATGGCCAGGCCCATCCAGTACGCGGAGAAGTTGCCGGCGATGAAGCCGGAGAGGATGTTCAGCGACGCGCCGCCCTCGCGCGAGGCGGTGACGACCTCGCGCACGTGGCGCGACTCGGTGGAGGTGAAGACCTTCACCAGCTCGGGGATGATGGCGCCGGCCAGCGTGCCGCAGGTGATGATCGACGAGAGCTTCCACCACATCGTGGGGTCGCCGCCGAGGTTGGGGATCAGCAGGTACGACACGGCGTAGGTCACGGCCACGGAGAGGATCGAGGTGAGCCACACCAGGGAGGTGAGCGGGGCCTCGAAGTTCATCTTGTCGGCGTTGCCGTAGCGGGCCTTGGCGACGGCCTCGTTGATGAAGTACGAGACCGCCGAGGTGATGATCATCAGGACGCGCATGACGAAGATCCAGACCAGGAGCTGCACCTGGACCGTCGGCTCCTTGACGGCGAGGAGGATGAACGTGATCAGCGCAACGCCGGTCACGCCGTAGGTCTCGAAGCCGTCGGCGGTCGGCCCGACCGAGTCGCCGGCGTTGTCGCCGACGCAGTCGGCGATGACGCCCGGGTTGCGCGCGTCGTCTTCCTTGATGTTGAAGACGATCTTCATCAGGTCCGATCCGATGTCGGCGATCTTGGTGAAGATGCCGCCGGCGATGCGCAGTGCCGCCGCGCCGAGCGACTCGCCGATGGCGAAGCCGATGAACACCGGGCCGGCGTAGTCGCCCGGCACGAAGAGCAGGATGGCCAGCATGATCACCAGCTCGGTGGAGATCAGGAGCATGCCGATGGACATGCCCGCCTTGAGCGGGATCGAGTAGGTCGGGAAGGGCTTGCCCCGCAGCGAGGCGAAGGCCGTGCGGGAGTTGGCGAAGGTGTTGATGCGGATGCCGAACCAGGCCACGGCGTAGCTGCCGGCGATGCCGACCAGCGACGCGGCCAGGATGATGGCCACGCGCAGCGCGTCGAAGTGCCGCAGGAAGCCGAAGTAGACCACCATGATCGCGCCGATGAAGACTTCCAGGAGCAGGATGAACTTGCCCTGGGTGACCAGGTAGGTCTTGCAGGTCTCGTAGATCAGCTCAGAGATCTCCAGCATGGACCGGTGCACGGGCAGCTTCTTGAGCTGCATGTACATGCCGATGCCGAAGAGGGCGCCGAGGAAGCAGACCACCAGGCCGCCGAGGAGCAGACGGTTGCCGCCCATGCCCAGAAAGCTCACCGAGCCGAGGTCCGGCAGGATGAGATTCGCCTCCGACCGCGCCTCGGTCGGATGTTCGGCCGGCTTGGTCTCCGCGGCCGCGACGGCTGGATCCGCCGTGGGATGTGCCTCCTGTGCGACGGCTACGACGCCGAACGCGACTATACCAATCAGCGCGACGAGCAGGACGCGCATGGACCAGGACTTCATGATTCCTCCGTGTTGTGGAAAAGACCCGTCGGGAAAAACAGCTGCGGGTCTGAAAAGGCGCGCGGATTGTAGCGGATTAGCGGGCTTCCGTCAGCCCCAGCAACCGGGCCGTGCCCACGATGTTCGGAACCAGGTCCATGGCCCCGTGCACCAGCACCAGGAGCAGGATGTTCCGGGTCCTGCTCCAGAGATAGCCGAAGAAAAGGCCCACCGGGGAGAGGACCACGATCGAGAAGCCGATGGCGTAGAGGAGCGAGGGGCTGGTGAAGGACTCGTTCGTCTGCGAGGTGCGCAGGTAGAGCCCGGGCGCGTGGATCAGGCCGAAGAGCAGGGACGTGATCACAATCCCTCCGGCCGCGGAGCCGGTGAGCTGCTCGAGCCGGGTCTGCAGGATGCCGCGGAAGGAGACTTCCTCCACCACGCCGGCCTCGATCGACATCAACACGAACGACGCCACCGCCGCCAGCGCGAGCGGCCAGCCCGTCAGACCGGCGTCGAAGATCTTCCGCACGCCGTTCCCGAACGCCGCCTGGAAGACGCAGAGGACGGAGCGCCGACTTCCAGTCGGCCGGACCGCCGGCATCCTTGCCGGCTTGAAGCCGGCGGGGCGGCCGCCAGGATGGCGGCGTTACGTTATCGCTCGACCAGATCCAGCTCGGCGTCGATGACCAGCGCGAACCGCCCCCGCCCGGCCGGCTCGATCAGGAGATCCGGCGACTTCTCCCGCAGCCGCGAGCGCAGCAGGATCAGGCGGCTCTCAAGGTTGTCCTTGATCTCAGGCAGCCCGAGGGACCGGTCGAGGCGCAGCTCGCGATTGGTGAACGAGGTCCGCCCGGCGCGCTTCCACTCGCCGAGGAGCTTCCAGAGGATGCGCGCGGGGACGTTGCGGATCAGGTACTCGCCGTCGAGGAAGACTGCGTCGTCGTCGCGGTAGTAGGTGAGGGTGCGCCGGCGGCGCGGCGCGGCGGGCTTCGGGCGCGGCGGCTCGGCGGCGGGCGTCGGCGACTCCGTGTCGTCCTTCATCACCCGGTCCATGCCCAAGGCGATCTGGTTGCCGATGATCTCCATGTAGGCCTCGTCCCATTCCCCGAACGCGACCGGGTCGCGACTCTCGGCGGCGAGGACGCCGAGGAGGCGGTCGCCGATCGTGAGGGGGATGACCACGGCGCTCTGGGCGTCGGGGAGGCCGGGGAGGGGGATCTCGGGGCGGGTGGTGCGCGACTCGCGGCGTGCGGCCCGGCTGTAGCGGAGGCTCTCGTCGAGGCCGGTGATGCGCAGCACGCGCCGCTCGCGGGCGACCGTGCCGATGAGGCCCTCGCCGAACGCCACCTCCGCGCCGACGCCGCCGCCGTAGCCGAGGCAGGCGATGGTCACGAGCTTGCCCAGGCACTCGTCGTTGAGGAGGACGATGGTGTGCCGGAAGCCGAAGTAGACGCCGAGCGCATCCAGCGTCGCCGCCAGCAGCGTGTCCAGATCCTCGGCGCGGTTGATCCGCTCGGACACGAGCTGCAGGCCGCGCAGCTCGGAGCGCAGTCCGGTGACGGAGACCTCCTCGCACGGCTCGTCGGTCGGGCCGGTGAGGAACCCTTCGACCTTCTGGGCGCTCAGCACCTCGAACACGTCCGCGCCGATGAGCCGGAACACGCCGGTCATGCCGGTATGTGAGGAGATGGCGTCGATGCGCACGGCCATCTTCTCGAAGAGCGGCCCCTTCTTCTCCGAGCGCAGGAACTTGAGGCGCAGCCGGTACGGCTGCAAGGTCACCGGGTCGTACACCTCCACGCAGGCATTCGGGTTCTCCTCGATGTTCCGGGCGGTCTTGTTGAAGAACTGCCGCGAGAGAGCGACGTGACGCTCGTCGATGAGGTGAACCTGGCTGACGTAGGTGATGTTGGGGATGCCGTTCCGATCCGCCGAGGCGATGGCGGAGGGGATGACCCCCTGGAAGCACCGCGAGATGTCGGCGAGCCGCAGACCCATGCGCGCGCCGCATTGTACGCGCGCATGGGGGTGCGTCAGTAGATCCTTACTTTCGCGTTCGCCCCGCGCCGGTCCGCGCGCAGGTAGCCGTTCTTTCTCGTCCCGCGATAGTCCACGTCGATCTCGATCGGGCGGCGCTCATCGAACATGTCCCGGTCGATGGAGATGCCGGAAAGCTCGCGGCCTTCGAGCTGGACCTTCTCGTTGGCCTCGCGGATCAGGTCGGGGATCTTCGTCCAGTCGACGTCCGCCGGATCGAAGAGATTCGCCTCCAGCGTCTCCTGATCACTGTGGCCGATGAGGCGCACCGGCGTGGGCGCACGCAGCTCGCCGCGTACCAATCGGTACTCGTCGACGTTCTCGGGCTTCTTCGGGTCCTGGGCCTGCAGCCAGACCGTGTCCTCGTCGACGCGGACCTTCAGCACGCGGAACGGCTCGCCCACCTTGGCCCGGATCTGCTGGATCGCGTCGGCGGCCTGGGTCCCCTCGTAGTAGTTGACGGCCGGACGCGGCGGCGCGGGCGGGGGTGGCGTCAGGGCCGATTGCTGCTGGACGGAGGCTTCGCGATAGCAGGCGGCGAGCAGCGGCAGGAGGAGGGCACACATCCACTTCTTCATGGCCCCTCAACTTGCGGCGAAGCGGGCCCGGCCGCAGTGACCGGGCTCACGCCCTGTCGGCCAGCGCGCTTCCCGCCTTCGGTCCCGGGGTCTGATCGAAGATCTGCTCGACCGAGAAGTCGATGGCGAAGGCCGGCCAGTGGGCGATGCTGTGGGTGATGCGCCGGGGCAGGCCGATCGTGTCCAGGACATCGGCGAAGCGGTCCAGCGCGCCTTTGACCAGCGCCTGATCGGACGGCGGGGCCACGCGCACGCCGCGGGTCACGCCCTTGACCTGCACCGAAAAGTGCGAGAGCGGCTCGACGAACACCACGGCGATCCGCCGGGTGGTAGCCACGTTGGCCACCACGTCCTGGCTGGTGGCCACGGGGACGTAGACCGTGGCCGTGTCGAAGTCGTCGTTGGTGGTGATGGCGATCCCGCGGCAGCAGCTCGGGACCCCGTCGGCGTCGGCCGTGCCGACCAAGACGGCGAGGTTTCCCGCGATGAGTTGGCGGAGCTTCTCGGAGCCCATGTGTCGATCCATTGTATTTGGAGTGCGGCAGCTGCGCTGCCGCTTTCGAAAGCGGCGGCTCTGCCGCCGCAGTCCAAGCTACAGCAAGCAGAGTGGGCCGAGCTGACTCCGCTTTCAGAGACGCTGGTGCCTGAGTGCGTGGAGCTGAGACCTCTTTCACACGAGCTGCCGCCGCTATCGGATCTTCTGACCGCAGTTCCCCAGGCATTGACGCTTCCTCGGCGCGTTGTTCCCACAGCACGGGAGGCGTTGACCGCTGCACGGACGAAGCTGAATGGGCTGCACTGCATGCTGGTGCCTGCTCGGAAATAAGCGCGGTCAGCTCGGAAAAAAGCGCGGTCAGCTCGCCCTACAGCGCGATCTTCAGCATCATCGGATCGCCCACCTTCCCCCGCAGCCCCGGATTGGCAATGAAGAAGTACTCGCCGTGGGCGATGGTCCCCGTGGTCGGCAGCTCGAAGTGCGGGTTCCGCGACTCCAGGATCTCCACGCGGTTGTCGCCGAGGTGGACGCGGATCACGCGCGGGCGGCCGATGGCGTTCTGGATGCCGATCAGCGTGCCGTGGTGGAAGGTGAGGCCGTCGATGCCGTTCAGCAGCTCGGCGGTCTCGATCTTCTGCTTCGACTTGTCGGCGAGATAGACCAGGGTGATGCCGCGGAAGTCGGCCACCCAGGCGAAGCGCTCGTCGGGGGAGACGGCGATGCCGTTCGGGTAGCGGAAGTCGCTCGCCAGCACCTCGAATGCTTCCGCGCCGGGAGCGAGGCGGAGGACGCTGAGGCGGGTCGTGTCCGTGACCAGGACGGTGCCGTCGCGCAGGAGCGCTAGATCGTTGAGGAAGGACGGCTCTTCCTTCGTGCCCTGGGCGATCTTCCGCACCAGCTTGCCGTTGTCGAGACCGTAGGCGAAGAGCGCGGCCCGGCCGTCCTTGTCGTCGGCCGCGGCGACCCAGAGCAGGCGCCGCTGCGGATCGACCTTCATTCCCAGCGCGCCGAGCATCCCGTCCTGCCCCTCGGCGACAAAGTCCGTGGCCCGGCCGCCGCGGTCCACACGCAGGACTTTGCGCCGGGTAATGCTGCTCACGTAGAAGACGTCGTCCTTCGCGTCGTAGGCAATCCCCTCGGGCATGATGTCGCTCTGCCCGGCGATGGTGAACGCGACCTCGGCGCGGCTGACCTGCGGCTCACGCTCATTGAGCCTGGCCACGAGGTCGCGGAACGCGCGCGAGCGGGTGTTCTTGAAGTCGTACGCGGCGATGCCGTGCGTCCATCCGAGCTCGTCGAGCCGGCGCAGCCAGCGCACGACCTCTCGATCGTTGCGCGCCTGGTCGTGATAGGTCGCCAGGACGTAGATCCAGGGCATGTTGGTGGGTTGCTGCGCGAGCGCGTCGGTGAGCGCTTTGATGGCGCCGCCGACCTGCGGGTCGACGGGTGGGGGAGTGGCGCAGGCCGTGAGGAGGAGGAGGACGAGGAGTGTGCGTTTCACGGCGTTCTCGCGTTTAACTGAAGGCCATTGACTTTAGGCATTTATGGCAAGATATGCGGCCAGGGTCAATCTGGTCGCCTTTGCCTATCCCCTTCGAGCCCAACCGAATGGATCCACGCGATCTTCTGCTCGCAAACTGGAGCATTATCGAACGGATCATCGCCTATACATGCCGGATCAAGGGTCTCATCGGCGCGGACGCTGAGGATTTCGCGTCGCTGGTCAAGGTGAAGCTTCTCGAGAACGACTGCGCTGTCATCCGGCAGTTCCGCGGCAACAGCAAATTCTCGAGCTACATCTCGGTCGTCGTCCAGAGGACCTACGTCGACCTTTGTATCCAGCGGACCGGCAAGTATCACGCGTCGCGTGCCGCGATGCGCATGGGCGACGTCGCCATGGATCTGGAACGTCTCATCCATCGCGACGGCCTCTCGATCGACGCCGCAATCGCGCGCCTGCAGGAGAAGAATCCGGGCATGACGCGCGCTGAGCTCGAAAGCTACGTCGCGGGAATGCCCGATCGACGGAAAAGGCAACAACCCGTGCCGCTCGACGAGGTCGTCGAAACGACGATCGCGAGCCGCGAGCGAGCCGACGTCCTCATCGTGGACGGCGAGCGCCGGGAGCTTTCCGAGCGCGCCGCGGCGGTCGTTCGCAATTTCATCGGAGACCTCGGAGATCGAGATCGTCTGCTCCTGCAGCTGTCTTTCGAGGCCGGCCTGCAGCTGACGAAAATCGCGCGCATTCTGAAGTCGGATGTGAAACCGCTGTACCGGAGGCGCGAGCGGTTGCTCAGGGAGCTCGCAGCAGCACTGGCCGCGGCAGGAATCACGGAACAGGAGATCTTGGACCTGATCGGAAACGTGCAGGAGGAAATGGACTTCGGCTTGAGAATGACGACGGTTTGTCCGACTGAATCGGAAGAGAGCGAGAGAGCCGGGCAGGGGAGTTAGGACGTATGATGCTTGGCGACCGCGATCACTGTCCGGCAGCGGAGACATTGGCGGCTTTCTCCGACGGTCGCTTGACCGGCGACGTTTATGAGGAGACGCTCCGCCACGTGGCGCACTGCGCCGTATGCCGCTCGATTGTCGAGAACACGGCACTCTTCGACGCGGACGATGAACCGGTTGTCGTCCCGCACCGGGCGCCCCGGCGGCGCAGATTGGTGGCGGTTGCGGCAGTGGTGGCCGCTGCCGCGTTGGCAGGCATTCTCCTCTATCGTCCGGCGGGCCCCTGGATCCGTTCCTATCGCGACAGAAGGGCCATCCACGGATTGGTTGCGGCGGCGCCGACACGGTTCCGCAGCAGTGAGCCTCGGGTTACCGGTGGCTTCCGGTGGGCTCCCCTTCGCAACTCGACGCGGGGTGGGGAAACCAGCGATCCGGAGCAGTTGAAGCTCGATGGCGCCGCCGGCGCTGTTTTGCGCGACAGAAAGACCGATGGCGATCCGTCGCATGCCGCCGGTGTCGCGTACCTGTTGTCGGGACACGAACGGGAAGCCGCCGATGAATTGCGTCGAGCCGCAACGCAATCGCCCCGAGATGCGAAGATCCTCACGGATCTCGGTGTCGCGCTGTACAACGGCGCCACCAGTACGTCGCGAGACGCAGCCGGCTTGGCGCGGGCGCTGGAGGTGACCGACGAGGCGCTGCAACTCGATCCTGGTCTTCCCGAGGCGCATTTCAATCGCGCGCTGATTCTGGAGCGTCTCGGGCGACGCGACGACGCCATCGCTGCATGGCGTGCGTTTTTTGCGGTCGAGCGCGATGCGGCGTGGCTCGAGGAAGGACGGAGGCGACTCGGTTCTCTCCTGGCGAAGGCGACTTCGTGACCGTCCGGCGCACCGTCACCTTCGTTCGTGTCGTCGGAGCGGTTGCCGCACTTGCCGTTGTCCTTACGGCTGTCGTGACCCTCATGAGGTTTTCCGGTTCGCGGCAGGACGCGCTCGACGCGCTGCGTTTGGCCGCGGCTCGCACTCCGCGGCCGGTCGAAGGCCGCGTGACAGGCGGATTCGCGTGGACGTCGCCGAACCGTCGATCGTCTCGTGACCATGTCGCCGACGCATTGATCGTTCGCGGAGCCGCGGGTCACATCATCGAGCGTGCGGAGACCTCGCATGGTGACGTCGGTCATCGCGCCGCGATCGCTCATCTCTGGATCGGTGAGTCGGGACTCGCCATCCAGGAATTGGAACGGTGGGTCGCCGCCCATCCTGCCGATGCCGGCGCATGGAGCGACCTGGCGGCGGCGCGGGAGGCAGTCGCATCGACGACCGGGCGCGCCGAGCTCCTCTCGACCGCTCTTGCGGCGGCCGATCACGCCCTGGAGCTGAACGCAGAGCTGCCGGAGGCTCGTTTCAACCGGGCGCTGATTCTCACCCGCCTCGGGCTCCTGCGTGCCGCGCGACGCGCGTGGTGCCGTTACCTGGAAATCGATGATGAGGGCGGCGGTTGGGCACGTGAGGCGTCCGCGCGGTTGTACGCCCTCAAGCCGGGAGCCCATGCCCGCAGCAGGCGAATGGACGAGGTCGTCGCAGATGAATCCGCCGTGGAGTCGCTGGAGCAGATGGTGCGCGAACGCCCGCAGGAGTCGCGATCGTGGGCAGAAGCGATTTTGCCGTTCCGATGGGCGGAAGCAGTCGACGCAAACGAAACGGCACGAGCCTCCGAATGGTTGGTCCGGATGGAGCGACTGGCTCTGGCCATCGAGCGTGTCAGCGGGGACCGGATGGCGCTCGACGCAGCTGGCGCGATCGCAGCCGTGGCCGGTCCGCGCCGGCATCTGCTCGCGCGCGCGCACCGCTCGTACTACGACGGACGAGTGCTGCTGAACGCGCAGGAGGCACGGAAGGCAGAGGCGAAGCTCTCGGAGGCTGCTCGGTTTTTCGAGGCGGCGGGCAGCCCGATGGCGTTCGTGGCCCATACCTTTTCCGCGACGGCACGTGACGCTCAGGACGACATGGATGGAGCGGCCGATGTCCTGCAGCGCGTCAGGCGTTCGATCAACTCGCAGCGCTGGCCGGCCCTGACGGCGCAGGTCGAGTGGGAGACCGGACTCTGCGACGCCTATCGCGGCAAGTGGACCGCCGCACTGGACCATTTGACGAGCGCCAAGACGATCTTTTCGACCACCGGCGACCGCGCAACGGCTGCGTTCATCGAGGCAATCGTCTCGGAGGTCTACGACCGGCTCGGCCAATTCGATCAGGGATGGCGGCACCGCCTGGCTGTGCTTCCGACGCTGGCGATGCCCGGATCCGAGGAACGGTACGCCGCGGCGTTGGCGGGAGCGATTCGCGCCGACATCGCGCGGCAAGAGCCGGCCGCGGCGCTGGCGCTCGCGAACGTGGCCATCGCCGAGGCCGAGGCCGCGAAGAATCCGGTTCTCATCGCCGAGACGCTCGTTCGGCGGGCACATGTCCTGACATTGATGAACCGTCTCCCGGCGGCCGCTCAGAGTGTGGCGGCCGCTCACCGCGCACTCCGCGCCATTCCGCAAGGAAATCTTCGGGCGCATCGCGAAGCGGACCTCGGCATTGTCGAAGGGGATCTCCTGCGCCACACCGATCCCGCGCGGGCGATGCGAATCCTGACGAAGGCGCTGGAGTATTACGAGAATCACGGCCAGCGCATGCTCCTGCCCGGCGCCTATCTGGGACGAGGCCGGGCGGCGCTGGCGGCGGGAAACGAGGAGCAGGCCCTCGCGGACTTCCGCGCGGGAATCGAAGAAACGGCCCGACAACGGGACACCGTTCGGACTTCCGATCTTCGCGTGACGGTCTTCGATACGGCCGAGGAGCTGTTCTTCGAGCTGGTGGAGCTTCAACTCCGGCGGGGCGAGATCGAGGAGGCATTCGCGACGGTGGAATGGGCGCGGGCGAGGACTCTCGTCGAGGACCTGGGAATCGCCCCACGCGGGGACGTCCCCGCCCCGGCGACGATCCAGTCCGCCCTTCCGCCGGGAGGGGTGGTCATCGAGTACGCGGTGCTCCCGATGCGGCTCGCGATCTTCGTCGTGACCCGCGACCGAATCGATCTCGTGACCACCAACGGAACACCCGCGGCGCTGGAGGCGGCCACGACGCGACTGCGCGAGGTGTTGTCGCTTCGCCGTCCCATTGCGGTCGTGCAACAGGAGGCCGCTCACCTTCACCGGCTTTTGATCAAGCCGGTCGAGCGTTACACCCAGGCTGCATCGTCGGTCGTGATCGTTCCCGACCGGTTCCTGAATGCCGTTCCGTTCGCGGCGCTGTACAACCCTGGAACCCGTCGTTATTTCGTGGACGAGACGACGTTCACGATTTCGCCCGGCGCCGCGTTGCTTTGCCGACCTCCGGAGGGAGGCAGGGCGAGGCGCGCGCTGGTCATTGCCGATCCGGTGTACGGTCCGAAGCCGCTTTACGGCGCACGCGAAGAGGCTCGGGTCGTGGCCGGCCTGTACGAGCCGGCGGTGGTGATGCTGAGCGGACTGGATGCGACCGTGGTCCGCTTCGCTGCCGAGGCCCCGGCGGCGGCGGTCATTCATTACGCGGGTCACGCTCCGGAACGCGGCTCGGTGCGCAGTTCCGCCGGCGGCACTGGCGCCATTCTCGACGCGGGTGTTCTCTCGAGGATGCGGTTGCCGCGTACGCGCCTGGTCGTCCTCGCCGGTTGCAGCACGGACCACACACCCGTTCATCGGGTCGAGGGGATCCCCAGCATCTCGCGCGCTTTTCTCGCGGCAGGCGCGCGGAACGTCGTCGGGACGCTGTGGGACATCGACGATACCGCCAGCATGCGCCTCTTCTGCAGGTTCCACGAGCGCCTGCGCGGCGAACGCTCTCCAGCTGCGGCTTTGCGAGCGGCGCAGCGCGAGCTCATGGGCGATCCCGACGGCACGATCCGCCACCCCGCCACCTGGGCCGCGGCCACCGTGATCGGTACCGATTGAGCAGGCTCGGTGGCAGTCCGAAAAGATTGTCCGTCAATTCCTTCAGACGCCTAGAGATGAAGGAGGTTTTTGATGGCCAGGATCTATTTCGTGGGGATCTGCTGTTATGTCGAGCATCCTCCCGGCAGCGGAAACCGGGTAATCGTTCTGCCGAACTCCGAATTGGGCGGCGCTCACGCCGAGCACGAAATTCCGGCGCACAACGCGTTCATCGACGTGGTCAGTGAAGCCGTCGAGACGACGAACTGGACGCCGTGGCTTTCCGGCAACGGACGGCACTTTTACCAGCTCGAAGGCGTTCGGCTGTCGTTCGATCCGGCGCCCGACCCGTCAGCGGCGGTCGATCTCTCTCTGCTGAAGCGAGTCCACGCTCCCGACTTCTGTCTGGACGCCGAGGTGCTGCGGGATGGCTTCGTCGACAATTCCGATCCCGAGAAAGCCGCGGCGCTGATCGACGTCTCCGGCGGCCCCATCGAGGGGGTGACGGTCGGGCGAGGAGCGGTGGTGACGCTCCTGACGATTCCATCCGGCCCGGCTTCGCCGCTGACCATCACCGCCACCAGCTTCGACGGAGCAACCGTCCGCTCGCTCCGAATCACGGGCGACGACACGGCGGTCCACATCTGCAACGTGTTCTTCATGGACTGGTTCGTCGGGTTGAGCAGCAGCCAGGACTCGCACCACAAATACCTCTTCTGTTCCATGTTCGAGCCGGCCGGCCTGCCTACCGGCGGGAGCATGGCCCGACTGACCGGCGCTTCCTTCGCGCGCGTATTCCGTGCGCCGCTCAATACACTCGGTGCCGGGTGCTCGAACACGCAGTTCCCGTGAGGGCGCAGCGATGTTCATCGGGAGTTACACATACGAAGGGGGAGAGCGCATTGCACTGAGGCACAGGCCGTCGGAGTTCGTGTCGAGAGCGAAACGGTCGGTTCTTCGCGAGAACGGATTCGAAGTTCTCGAGAATCTCTCGCGACATTCGGTTCGGGTCTCGTCGACGCCGGAACGATTGGTCCACGACATCGCCCGGGCCCGCCGGCACGGACTGGCCCACGTCTTTTACACCCGGGAAAACGGCCGTGAATACATCATCACCGACCGCATTTTCGTCCGTTTCCGCACCGCGAAGACGGACCGCCAGATCTCGAGATTCGGCTGCCGGCGGAGTCTCGAGGTCGTCCGTCGTTACTCCGAGCGCGACATCCTCTACCGCGTTGCCTCCAATCACGTCGATCCGGTGGCCGTGGTGGTGCGTCTCGTGGAGAGGGACCAGGACGTCGTAGCCGCGGCGGACCACGATGTCGATCAACGCCTCACCCTCAACGACTCCACCGCGGGCGATCCGCTCATCACCAAACAGTGGCACCTCACCGCGACCACCGCGCAAGGGGTCGACGCCGAAAGCTCGATTTGCGCGACGGACGCGTGGGAGCTTCTGCGCGAACGCGGATTGCCGCAGTACGGCTCACCGGAGGTCGTCATCGGCATCATCGACGGCGGCTTCCGGATGGTGCGGCCGGAATTCAGCCCCGAGAAGTTTGCGGGATGGGCATGCGTTGGGGACCGTTGCATCATCAGCGGCGGTCCCGGGCAACTCCAGGAAGCGACCTTTCGCATGGCCAGTCCGGGTGATCATGGCGATTGCTGTGCCGGCCTGGCCGCCGCCGAGATGAACGCCTTTTGCGGCGCCGGGGTCGCTCCGGGATGCAGGCTCTTTCCCGTCAAGTGCGACTATGACCGTCCGACGAGGACGATCCGTATCGATACCGAGACGTACGAGGCGATCGTGCAGGAGATCGAGCCACACGTCGACATCATCTGCCACGCCTGGGACCTCGGCGGCCACCGGCAGTGCTGGCCCGAGCAGACCGTCGACCGGCTGAAGAAGCTCGCGAGAGAGGGAGGCCGCCGCGGGAAAGGAATCGTCTTTCTCTGGGCGGCGGGAAACTGGAACCGTCCCATCAGCTACGAGACCAGGATTCCCGTCCCCGTCGAATTCCTCCCGTCAATCACCTCGCATCATCGCCCTCTTCAACCCGAGCTCCAAACCAGCTTCGTGAATGACCTGGTCGATCTTCCCGGCTTCGCGCACGTCGGTGCGGTCACGAGCCTTTGCCGGCGCTCCCACTACTCGAACTACGGGCCGGGCCTGTCCTTTTGTGCCCCGAGCAACAACGCTCACACCTATGGATGGGAGCCGATGGAAGACGCATCGTTGCTGGCGTCGACCGGCCTCTCCTTTCTCGTCGATTTCGGAGGGACATCGGCTGCGACGGCGATCGCTGCAGGCGCGGCGGCGCTCGTGATCTCTGCGAATCCCTCGCTCAGCGCCGCCGACGTGGTGTCGATCCTCAAGTCGACGGCGGACAAGAGTCTCGATATGTCCGCCTATACCCGATCCGGAGTGCACTGGGATGTTTCACCGGTCGCTCCGTACGATCGGGGCGATTTCGATGAGATCAGGCCCGACGGGTCGTGGAGCCCCTGGTTCGGCCACGGCAAGCTCAACGTGCGCGCCGCGGTCGAAAAAGCGCTGCCCTGATCTCTACCGACGCGACAACTTTTCGTAGAGATACGAGATCAGCAATCCGAGGTGCATAAAGCCGAGCAGCATCTCGGCGACGGTGATCGTCCAGAACAGGAAGAACGCGCCGGTGTCGTCGAGCGAGACCACGACCGAGCGGGTGGTGGCGTCGTTGACGATTCCCGACTGCAGGGCGAAGAACGTCACCGCCGACTGCACGAGGGAAGCTCCCCAGAGCACGACCTCGCTGCAATCGGCGCAGAAGCCGATGCGAGAGGCTGACAGCGCGAAGAGGATCGTGAAGAGCAAGACGATGGCGGCCATTGCCGCGGTGATCCGCCAGAATCCGCCGACGATCATGTCGAAATACCACTCCAGGGCCCGTCCGAAGGAGCGACCTCGGTACTCGGCACGGTGCCGAAGCAGTCGGGAGCCGGGATGACGGTTGTAGTACCTGGCCTGGCGGCGGTACCGCCGCATCTCCCGCATGCACTCGGCTTCCTCACGGACGCGTCCAAAGGTTCCGTAAATGCGCCGGAGATGCGACACGATCTCCGCCATGGCCTTGGCCTTTTGCATCTGCGGGAGGAACGGCGGGGCGAACAGCACGTCCACCATGGCGTCCAGACTGCGGATGCGCGCGGCCACGTCGAGCGCGCCGGTCGTGCCCATGAAAGCGCATTCCGCCGTGACCTCCATGCGTTGCTGAAGGGCCAGCGCCTGGAGCGATAGCGTCACGTTTCGCTGCTGCAGGACCTCACGGGTCACCGATGCCAGCAGCGCCAGGTGGATCGCGGAGACGAGGCCGGAGCTGGTCTGCTCCAGGCGAAGGGCGCGCTGCAGCAGGCGTTCGGCGATGGTCTGCGCCCAGAACGGCGCGCCGTGGGGAGAGCGGGGCGACGCCGGCGACGCCGGAGCCCTGGCCACGTGGAACGGTGCCGGGTTCGTGCTCGCATCGACGACAACGGACCCTACGGCGTTCGGAGACTTCGCAGCCGGTGGGATCTTCGACAGCGGCGGCATCGCGTAGATCCCGGCATAGGGCTTCTGCACGGCACCGATGATGTTCGGCTCGGCTTGACAGTCATCGTCGCTCACGACCTGGGAGGTGACCATGATTCGGCGTCCCGCTTCCGAGAACAACCGGAACTCCACCGTCCGCTGCCGAAGGACTTCTCCGATTCGCAGTTCCTCGTCGTCGTTTTCCGAGAGCCAGTACCGGCCGAGGGCGTTCGACCAGAACGCTTTGTCCGGCAGGTCGCCGAAATTCAACTCGATGTCTTCGAGCAGCAGCGACGATCGGTCGACGACCTTTCCGACCGTTTCGAGCTCATGGAAGGTCGTGACCATATAGGTGGAGAAGCCGTTTCGATGCAGGACGTACGCATTGAAGAGCGCGAACGCAGTCTCTTCGTCGATGGCGACGCCGAGCGGTGCGGTTCGGCCGTCGTTGTGCAGCACCCGCGTGCGCAGTCCACCCGGATCGAACCAGGCCCGGAATCCATAGACGTGCCGCAGCAGCAGAGCGGGAAAGGACTCGGCGAACGAGGATGCACAGACGAAGTGAAGATCGAACGCCGCTCCGAATCGGTCGCGCAGATCGGCGGCGGCATGTTCGTCGACCAGGAAGATCCAGTAGATCTCCGGGTAGGCGAGGATCAGCTCGACAGGCCTCAAAGCATGCTGCCGTGTCACGGTTACGTTCCACGGCCGGTCCACTTCGGCCGTCAGGTCGACGAGCACGACCGCATTCATGATCTCGTCGCTCGTGCGCTCGTCGAGGACGGACAGCAGTTCCTCGATCGCATTCACGGTAAGGCGATGCCTGGCAGGGCAGAGAATGGGAAGCTGCGGGCTGGTCACCGCGTCGACGTGACGGCCCAGAGTCTCGGTCACGACCGCATGTCGCGAAACGAGATAGAGATAGGGTGAACGAATCATGTTTCGCTCCGTGCCGCACCCTTGCGGCGGCGCATGCGCAATGCTTGCTCGACGGCTTTGGCGGCGAGAGGATAGCGATCCGACGAAATGGCCGCGGTGCCGTTCGAGCAGAAGTGCCGTTTAATGAAATCGGCTGCCTGTGTGGTCGTCACCTGTTTGGCGAGGAGACAACCGACCGCGCCGGCGAGATTCACCTCGCCCTGGTTGCCACCCGTCGCACGGCGCCTGGTGCTCTCGAGTGCGGCTTCGAGATATTGCACCGCCACGTCCTGAAAGGATGTGACCAGCGTCGGCCAGCTTCCCTCCACGGCCACGTACGAGTCGGCGAATGGCGGAGCGCTCGCTGGGCTCGGGCTCGCACCGTTCTGGCGCGTTCTGCAGGGCTCGAAGTAGACGTCGGCTGCGACGATGATCTCGGCGTCTTTGCGATCTTTGATGATCCGCTCGAGCACGTTCCGGAGCTCCCGCACATTGCCGTCCGTCCAGTCGTGCTCGACCAGCATCGATAGCGCCTCCGGCTGAAACGCGCGGGGCCATCGCGCGCCGTGCTGCTGACAGAGCCGGCGAACCATGTGCTCGACGATCGCGGGGATGTCCTCGCGTCGCTCGTTCAGCGGTGGAAGGGCGATGGTGTACGCGCGGATCCGGTTGAGCAGGTCGAATTTGAAAAGACCGGCGGAGGCATAGTCGGCGAGCTCCTTGTTGGTGGCGAGGACGACCTGGAGCGCGAGCTCGATCTCGCGATGGGTGCCCTGCCGGCTGATGCGCCGCGTCTCCAGTGGGCGCAGCAGCTTGTTCTGGACGTGATCGGAAAGATCGCCGACTTCATCGATGAAGAGGGTTCCGCCATCGGCCTGCTCGAACAAGCCGGCGCGATCGTTCCGCGAGTCGGTGAATGCGCCGCGAACGTGCCCGAAGAGCTCGTCCTCCTGGAGTGTCGCCGCCGTCCCGAAACCGTGGAAGACGATGTACGGTCCTTTCCGACGCGGCGAATGGTCGTGGACGTAGCGGGCGAGGAGCTCCTTGCCGGTGCCGCTCTCTCCCAGAAGGAGGATGTTGCCGTCGCCCGTCGAGGCGCGGCGCGCCGCGGCCAGCGCCTGCAGCAGCGGGAGCGAACGCCCGACGATTGCGTCGCTGCGGCCGAGATCCTCGATCAGGCCGAACTCGTGCAGCTTCTGCCGGAGGACGATCGTCGATTGCAGCCCATCGGTGACCACGCGCTCGATGAAGTCGACCGCGCCGGCTTCGCGGCAGGCCCGGATCACCTCGCCGCGATCACGGCTCGACAGCATGACCACCGGCAACGCCGGGATGGCCGTGCGCAAGGCCCGGAGAATCTCGAGGCCGAAGATCTCGTCGCCGACGTTTCCCGACGGCTGGCCGTCGGCCTCGAGGAATCCGGAGCGGAAGGAGAGGTCGAGGAGGACGAGCGCCCAGCGCGTCTGCCGCGCGGTCCAGCCGCGACGGATCACGTCGACGGCGATATCGACTCGGTTTTCGACGGCGCCGCCGGCAACAGTCTGCGACGAGGTGAAGACCGCTTCCGCCGCCGGCGCCGCCACGACCGTCGGAGAGGCATCGTCGCCGGTCACGTCGCGCAGTCCGAAAAGCGCGCAGAGATCGCGCCGCTGATCGAGACGGCGACCGGCCTGATCGTCGACCACCACAACCCGAGGGATGGTCACAGGACGATCCTCGTCGGCAGCCGCGACAACGCCTGGTCCAGAGCTCCAGCCGAACGGCGGATCTGGGAAATGGCCGCTTCCAGGTCGGAGTGAGCCGCCTGCGCCACCAGCTCGTCGAGCTCCTGCACGCACGCTCGCGCGGCGGAGACGATCTCACGGATCGACGTTTGCGCGCAGAACTGTTCGTGCACAATCTCGTGCAGCTCGGCCGCAGCGTCCGGCGCCATCTCGTTCAGAGGCGGAACGCCTGTGAGTTGTGCGGGGCTGAGCGCGGTTTCCGCGGTGTCGAGAAGGTGGCCGGCCACCGCGCTTCGCTCCTGCCACTCCTCGAGGCGACGGAGCGTTTCGATCCGGCGTGCCGGATCCGCGCCGCGTCCCTCCTCGGCGAGGAGGAACGTGAGAAAGCGATTCTCCAGCCAGTCGTGGCGGAACCTCGAGCGCAGGAGCAGCCAGTCATCGAGCGTCTTCATACGAGCCGCAGCAGCGCCTCGAGCTCTCCGAGGAGCTCCGGCGTGAGGGATGTCCACTGCTGCTCCTTCACGATCTGGTGAAGCCGCTGGAGGAAGTCGGGGCCGTGCGCCGCCTGGCGCGCCGCGGTATTCGTCAGGGCGTCGATTTCGCTCAGCAGTTCGTCGTGTCGCTCGGACGGTCCGCGCAGCGGCTTCCACCAGTCGGGGTGCTCAGGATCGACCGAGCCCTTCTTCTGACCCGCGAGCGTGAGCCGCGTCCGCGCGAGAAGCACCATCGCATACACATAAGGGAACGAGCGCGTCTTCGCGTCGAAGAGGTCACTCATGATGTCGGCGGGTCTCTTTCCGGCAACGCTGCGGACGAGGTAGTCGATGTATCGTCTTTGCTGTTCAGTCGCCCCTCGGTCGATCGGGATCGGAAACGGCACCACTTTTTTCTGCGACTTCACTTCCTCCGGCAGGCTCACGGTGCCGCCGGAGTACACGACGACCGGGATCTTCGCGGCTGCCAGCGTGGTACGGTCGACGATATCGGTGTCGTGAACGACGGCCAGGTCGATCCGGTGCTCAGCGATTGCCTTGCTCGCATCGTCCCAGGCCTTGATCTGCCACGCTCTCGGAATCGCGTTGCATCCGGCTGCCTCGAACCGGTTGCGAAGTGCGGCAAGACGAGTCTCGGCGCGGTCGATCAAGAGAACATTCATCGTCGGTCACCTGTCTCAGTAGTGCAGAGTCCGGATGCGCAGCACCGACTTCGGCTCGTCGTCGCCTTTTCTCTCCTGGCGGAGCAGGACACAGAGGTTCTGGTGCTGATAGATGCAGTCGTCGGAATTGAAGTCGCTGCCGCTCCACATGATGAATTCCGACAGCGGGCCGGAAGTGTCGTGCGGCGCGTCGTTCTTTTCCATTCCGGAGAAGATTCGGTCGAGCTTGTACGCGAGCTCCTGTGCGAGTACCGGGTCGTCATATGTGACGGTGAGCGCGCCGCCGGAGACGTCGATGCTTTCCAGTATCCGCTGTGATGTCTTCGTCGAAATCGTGGTTGCGCTGATGAACTGGAAGAAATTCGATCGAACGTGCCGTGAGATGGTCTGGCGGCCCACCTTCGCGCGGATCGGAAGGAGGCCCTGATCGGCGAGGTTGGATGGCTCCAGAATCTGTTGCTGCTGCAGCTTCTGCTGCATTGCCATGGTTCCGATCAGGTAAAGAGCGGTAAAGCTGACCGTCCCGGCATAAAGCTGCTTCAGCGCCGCATGCGTGATCGGATCGAACATCGGGATGGCGCAGTGGAGGTGCTTCTCGAGGTCGTGGTGAGCAAGCCGTATCAATTCCGCGGGCGGTGTCTCCTGCGCCCGCCCGCTGTCATGAAAGTCGCACCAATTGTGCGGAACGGTGGTCAGCCCTGCATCGAAGCGACTGCCGTTGAACCAACCTCGTTCGGCGATCACGTGGTCGATGTCGATAAAGTCGTTCGAGAGGCCGAGCAGTGGATTGCGGCCGAACAGTTCCGCCAGGTGCCACCGGAGGTACAGCTGTGCCTCGGCGACGTGACCCAATGCCTTGCCGACATTCTCGCGCGCGACACACCAGATGAGCCCTCCGGCGAGGATCGTCTCTTCGCGGCTTCCGCGCGGTCTCTGGGCGATGACCGGGACGTAAATGATGGCGTCTTGGTGCTTGCGTGTCACGGTCGCTACGAGTGATACGTAACGCTCCCACTGCACCGAGAGCATCTTCAGTTCAGGCTCCGGCACATCGCTGCTGATGAAGCGGCGGAGCAGATTCGGTTCATGCCACGTGCCGAACAACACATCATTCCGATCCGCATGTGCATCTTTGGACATGACGATGCACTTCATCGGCAGCCCGAGCCGGAACTGATATGCAGCGAGGTTTCCGATCAGGAGGTATTCGGAAGGCTTCGCTTCGACTTCGGTGATGAAGTCGTCGACGGCCGTCGAATCGGTCGACGATCGATAATGCCAGGTATAGCGCTCCCGTCGCGTGTCGGCGCAGGTGATGATGCCTACGGCTCCCCATCGGACCCATTCCTGTTTGATGAGGCGCTCGAGCTTCCGGAAGAAATCCGTATCTTCGCGCTTGGTGCGCTCGATGATGGCCTCGACCGTGATGTTGTCCACCCGCGGCGGCGGCGATCCCAATTCGTAGAAGCTCAACGACATGCGGCTCTCCTCATCCTTTCAGCGCTCGAATGACCGCGATCTCGAAGTCGCGGAACACGGTTTCGGTCCGGAAGCCTGCGTCGGAAAGCCACTGCACCATCGAGTCGGCCGGGTCGGGCAGATTGATCTCGTTCCAGTGATGGCGCCACTCGCGCCGGCGCTGTTCGTCCGTGATGTACGTTTCCATGTGCGCGATGGTGCGGCTGCGTGCAACGCGGGCGAGCTCGCCGTCGCGGAACGTGGTGATGTCGAGCATCACGAACAAACCGCCGTCGCGCAGCCGCTCGTGGATGAGGTGGAAGAGCGCGCGCTTTTCGTCGGCGGTCAGGTGGTGGATGCAGAACGCACTAACGACGAGGTCGAATCGCTCCGAAGTGGAGCGTAAGAATGCGGCATTGTCGGAGCGGACCAGCTCGACGCGCGTCCCGAAGCGGCTCAGCCTCGGCTTCGCACTCGAAAGCATCTCGTCGAACAGGTCGACTCCTACGGCGGTGGCGTTCGGGAAGTTTTCGAGCAGATAGGCCGTGGTCACGCCCGACCCGATGCCGAGGTCGAGCCCCCGCAACGGAGCGTTGCGGTCCAACGTGATGCTCGCGATGAGTGCGTGGTGGGCGTCGTGGTAATGCGGAAGCGCCTTCTCGGCGAGCAGATCGTACGAGCCGTTCGCGACGTAGAAGAAATGATCGATCCCGAGAACGGTGGTCATGAAACCGCGCTCCGCTCGCTCGAGAGACGCTGCTGCCGGAATCGGAACCAGGCATCCGGCTCCCCGTCGTACCCGGCCCGAAACTCGATGCGGTTTCCTGCGTCATTGCCTGCAGGGACGAGGTGGACCACGCGATCCGCGTTCTGGCGAACCCAGTCCGGGTCGTGACAGATCATCGTGACCAGTCCGCCTGCGGCCCGGTAGTCGAAGAGCAGCTCGGCGATGCGGTCGCACCAGACCTCGCTCTGGGCGCTGAGGATCTCGTCGAGCAGCAGCGCGCGCGGCCGCAGCGCGACGGCTCGCGCGACGACGGTCCTCTGCTGCTGGCCTGCGGAGAGCTGGTGTGCGTAGCGGTCCTCCAGTCCCGCCAGGCCGAGGGCCTGGATCATGGCCTGGCATCGTTCGGCTGCCTCACGCTTGTCCATCCCCGCGACGAGCAACGGGTTCATGACGTTGTCGTGGAGCGTCCAGTGCGGCAGCGGTCCCGCCTGCGTCACGAAGACGTGGTCGACGCCCGGCCGCGGCGCGCCATTCGTATTCATCCACCGGATCGTTCCTCGCACCGGCTGCACACAGCCGGCGATGGCTCGCAGGAGCGTCGATTTTCCCGAGCCGTTCGTGCCGTAGATCGCAGTGAGCTTTCCGGGCGTGAGATCGAGCGACTCGATGGAGAGAACGAAGTTCAGCTTCGCGCGCCGGTCGGAGTACGAAACGGAGAGATCCTTGAGCTGCACCGCGACCGGCTCGGAGATTTTGTCGAAGTGCTGCATCACGCCACTCCCTCGATCCACGACCACGACCGGACCGTCCCGCTCCGCGAGATCCGCGCTTCCAGCCACTCCGTCACCAGCGTGAGCAGCAGCAGTGGCACGAACAGAATGATGGCCAGGACCGTGTACATCTCCAGCGGCCGGTTGGTCATCTGGATGACGTCGGAGACGACATGGAAGATCTCGCGGACGGAGATGACGGCCGCGAGCACGGTCAGTTTCACCGTCTGCAGGACCTGGTTGAGATAGGGAATGCTGGCGTTGCGCCACGCGAGCGGCAGGATGACTCGCCACCAGACCGTGGCCCGGCGGAACCCGAGGAGTTGCACCGCTTCCACGTGATCGGCCGGCACCTGTTCGACAGCCTTCCGGAAAATCTCGGCGCAATACCCGCCCATGTTCAGGCCGAGCGCGAGCACGGCGACCGTCCAGGCATCCAGCCCGCGCCCCATCGCCATCGGCAATGCGTAGAAGCCCCACACCAGGAGCACGAGCGCCGGAAGGATCCGAAAGGGATTCACGACCAGCCAGCCGATCCACCGTGGCAACGGATGCTGCGCCACGCGCAGCGGCACGAGCGCCATCCCGACGAACGTCCCCAGCGCGATCACCTCGGCGGAAAGGAGTAGCGTCGCCCGGAAGCCGACGATGAGGTCCGGCAGATATCGCAAGGCGATGGACAGGTTCACCATCCCCTCCTCAGCGCGCCGTCCTGCGCGTGCCGTCCGCCGTCCGGTACTCGTACGATCCGACCGGGTGGTACATGTAGGGGATGGAGTACTTGCGTTCCCACTCCGCGACGCGACCCGTGGTTTGGTAGTGGTGGATGGCTGTGTTGATGAAAGCCAGCCAGTCAGCGTCGCCGCGACGGACAGCCCAGCAGATTCCGGTGAACTCCGCCGGGTCGGCGGTGAGGACCTCTTTGAGTTTCGCCTGCGGATTATCGCGAAGGAACGTGTAGACCGTGATCTCGTTCATCAGGCCGATGTCGGCCTGCGATGGCACCGCGGCCAACGGCGCGCTGAGCGCAGGATCTTCGAGCGCGATGATCGTGGCGTTCTTGAAGTTCCGTCGGGCGTAATCGCCGATCGCCGATCCCTGTTTCACCGCGACGCGAACACCCTTTCGATCGACGTCCGCCCAGGTGCGGAATCGGCCGGCCGTGCTTTCGTGCGCGACACCCGTGTAGCCGAGATAGAAGAGGGGATCGGTGAAGGCAACGCCGGATGCTCGCGACGGTGAAGAAAATGTGGCACCGATGGACAGATCGAAGTCGCGCGATTGCAGCGCGGCGCCGAAGTTCTTCAGGTCGACCTGCTTATACTCGACCTTCCAGCGCATGTCCGCGGCGAGCTGTTCGATCTCGTCGATGAAGATGCCGCGGAGCTTTTTGCTGCCCGGGTCCTGCATGATCGCGGGCTCGAACAGGAAATAGCCGACACGCAGGACGCCGGTATTCATGACCCGGTCGAGCGTGCTCTCCGCCCGCGGCGAGGACGACGTGGTCGCTTGTGCGGGTTGTTCCGTGACGTTGCACCGCGTCAAGGCTCCGGACACGAGGAATGTGACGATCGAGACCCATAAGATTCTTTTCATGAACGTTCTCCTCCAGAACCGTGTTGATTTGCCGGTTCGAACTCTCCTGTTCTGAAGTTGTAGCTATAGACGGACGACATTTCCGGACTGCCGGCGATGTGCTCAAGTGCATCGCGCAGGCGCGCAACGTCGTTCGGCTCGTTCTCGAGGCCGAAGCTCGCGCGCACGAGGCCGTACATTTCGTCCGTCCGTCCCGCGGCCACCGCGCTGCGTGCCGTGGCGACGTCGGCGGCGGTGAGGCCGAGGAGCTTGGCCACGTATGCGAATTGACAAATCGCGCCTGCTCGCACGGCGATGCCGAACTCCCACCCGAGGCGCGCCGCGAGCAGGCCGGGATGCAGGCCGCGGATGTTGAAGGCGGCGATGGCCGCCTTCGACGAGGCGCAGTAACCGCCGTCGTCGTAGATCTCGATGCCCGGTACGTCTTTCAGATCGCGCAATCGGTCGAGCAGGGCCTGCTCGTGAGCGGCAACGACATCGAACCCGATGTCCTGACGAAGCATGTTACCGGCGCGTGCGAGGGCGATGATCCCGACGAAGTTCGGCGTCCCCGCGATCAGGCGCCGACCGTAATCGCGCGCGAGGTCGTAGGCATCGTTGGTGACGTAGTCCACCGTGCCGCCGCCGATGTCGTCGATCGTTGCGTGATCGAGAATCGAACGGCGCACGACGAGCACGCCGCCGCCATAGGGGGCATACATTTTGTGGCCCGAGAAGGCGATCGCATCCAGCCGCGGGAGCGAACCGACGTCGATACGTCGATGCGCGACCAGCTGGGCTCCGTCGACGCAAAGCAGAGCGTCGTACCGCTCCGCCAGGAGCGATGCTTCGTCGAGCGGCGTGAAGACGCCGGAGATGTTGGAGGCACCGGAGAGCGCGATGATGCGGCGCCTCCGCCGGCCGCTCTTCTGCAGTTCCAGTTCGAGGTGTTCGAGATCGATGCGTCCTCGGATCGTCCGGATCCTTCGCACCTCTCCGCCTCCGGACCGCCACGGCAGATCGTTCGAGCTGTGCTCGTACTCGGACAGAAAAACGACGTCATCGCCGGACGGCTGGAGAAGCCTCGTCAGCTTGTTGATGGCCGTCGTGGTGTTCGACGTGAGGACCGGTTGGTACGCGTCGGGAGACGCGCCGACGAAGTGAAGGATCGTATCGAGCGCATCGTCGAAGCGCTGGGTCGAAACGCGCGCCTTGTAGCCGAATCCGCGGTGGATGCTGCCGTAGTCCGCCATCACCGCAGCGGTGAGCTCGGCGACGGCTTGCAGCGGGGCGGTGGTAGCGGCGTTGTCGAGGTTGAGGAACGATACCGACGCTCCGAAGAGCGTCGGCACGACGGTCCTTGGCGCGAACCAGTGAGCCTGTACTTGCGACATGGCCGGCGTGTTTCGCAACGGCAGGGCCATGCCTTCTGGTCATGGTGAGTGAGGCTAACCTACGAGCCGTCAGAGACTTACGATCCGACTATTAGGGAGGCTGCAGTGCACGACGGAGTCATTGCCTCTCGGAATCGCACTGTCGCATTGCGCGTGCGCAATCCGCTGCCGTGCGCCAAAACCACAAGGACGAGGACCTCTGACTTATGCTTTTGCCATGCACGCACTGACTCACCTCCTCGCCGTCGGTTTGTTCGCTCTGCAGACCGCCACACCGCCTGCGCCGCCCGCCGGCGAGGTGATGACGGCCGATACGCCGAAAACGACGGTCGCCGGCAACACGTTCATCGCGCCGGCGGGTTGGCAAGTCTCGGTTCGCGGCAACGCCACGATCCTGACGGCACCCGAGGGGAATTCGAACGTGGCCCTGGTCGACGTCAAGGCCAAGGACGCCGACAGCGCGGTGGCCGCGGCGTGGGCGGAGTATGCCGAGGCGAAATGGCCGCTGCTGAACACGAACGACCTTCCCGACAAGGACGGCTGGTCGGGCATCCGCGTGTACAACTACCAGACCGCGCCGAACGAGAAGCGGGGCGTGCAGGCGGTCGCGCGCAAAGCCAACGACGTCTGGACGGTCGGCATCTACGACATGGACCAGGGCGTGGGCGAGAAGCGCGGCGCGCAGGTGGCGCTGATCTTCGGCCGGCTGCTGCCGAAGGGGTATTCACGCGAGTCGTTCGCCGGCAGGAAGGCGAACAAGCTCGACGCCAAGCGCCTCGCCGAGCTGTCACGCTTCGTGGAGAACGGCCGCAAGAAGCTCGGCGTCCCCGGCGTCTCGATCGGCGTCGTCCAGGACGGGAAGGTCGTCTTTGCCGACGGCTTCGGCACGCGTGACATCGACGACAACAAAAAGCCCGACGCCGACACGCTCTATCTGGTCGCTTCCAATACCAAGGCCATGACGACGCTCATGCTCGCTAAGCTCGTGGACGAAGGGAAGCTCACCTGGGATACTCCCGTCACCAAGGTCCTCCCCTCGTTCCGCCTCGGCGACGCGGACACCACCAGCCGGGTGCTGGTGCGCCACCTCATCTGCGCCTGCACCGGCCTGCCGCGGCAGGACTTCGAGTGGATCTTCCAGTTCGAGGGCGTGACGCCGGAAGGGATGCTGAAGACCCTCGGCGGCATGCAGCCGACGAGCAAGTTCGGCGAGCTGTTTCAGTACTCCAATCCGCTCGCCTCCGCGGGCGGCTACGTCGGCGGCCACGTGGCCTTCCCGGACCGTGAGCTCGGCGCCGGCTACGACGAAGCGATGCAGACGCTCGTCTTCGCCCCGCTGGGGATGAGGTCGACGACGTTCGATTTCAAGCGCGCCCTGGCGGCGAATCATGCCGGCTCGCATGGCGCGAGCGTCGACGGCGGCAAGACCATCCATGCGGTGATGGCCGCCAACTATTCGATCATCCCGGTGCGTCCCGCCGGCGGCGCATGGAGCAATGTCCGCGATCTGCTCAAGTACGTGCAGATGGAGATCGACGAAGGGATGCTCCCGAACGGCAAACGCTACATCGGCAAGGAGGCGCTGCTGGCGCGGCGCGCGCCGCAGGTGGCGATCGGCAAGGACGTGACGTACGGGATGGGCCTGATGGTCGACACCACGTTCGGCGTGCCGGTCCTCCGCCACGGCGGCGACATGATCGGCTACCACAGCGACATGATCTGGCTGCCCGAGCAGCGCGTGGGCGCGGTCATCCTCACCAACAGCGATCCGGGCGTGTTTCTGCGCGGCCCGTTCCGGCGCAAGCTGCTCGAGCTGCTCTTCGACGGAAAGCCGGAGGCGGACAACGACGTGGCTGCGGCGGCGAAGCGCGTCTACGACGATCTCGCCGCCGCGCGGAAACTGCTGACCATTCCGGCCGAAGCCGCCGAGGTGGGCAAGCTCGCCGCGCGCTACTCGAGCGAGGCGCTGGGCGACGTCACCGTCACCCGCAACGGCGCGGTGACGACGTTCGACTTCGGCGAGTGGAAGAGCGAGGTGGCCACCCGGCGCGAGAACGACGGCACGATCACGTTCGTCACCATCTCGCCTGGCATCGACGGCATCGAGTTCATCCCCGGCGGTGGCGAGAAGAAGACCCTGACGGTGCGGGACGCGCAGCACGAGTACGTGTTCGTGGAGAAGGCCCGATAGTCCCTCTCCCCGCGGCGCGGGGAGAGGGGTAGGGGTGAGGGGCTACTGCGCCGACGCCGTCTGCGGCGCCTGGATGCGGATCTCCACGCGGCGGTTGAGCTGGCGCCCTTCTGCCGTGTCGTTCGAGGCCTTCGGGCGGAGCTCGCCGAAGCCGTAGACGGTCACGTTCCGTGCGGCCACGCCCCGGTCGATCAGGTAGTCGGCCACGGCGGCGGCGCGGCGCTCGGAGAGGCCCTGGTTGTAGGCGTCCGAGCCGGCGGAGTCGGTGTGACCCTCGACGATGATCTGGTTGTCGGGGTACTGGCTGAAGTTCTGCGCCAGGTCGTCGAGCGTATCGCGCGACTGGGAGCGCAGTGCGGCGGAGTCGTAGTCGAAGAGGATGTCGTTCCTCATGCGGACGTTGATCTCGCCTTCCGAGGGACGGGTGACCTCGACGTCCTCGATCTGCCGGAGCTCCTGCTCCTGCTTGTCCATGCGCCGGCCGACGGCGGCGCCGACCGCGGCACCGGCCGCGGCGCCCACGACCGCGCCCGTGCGGTTGTTGCCCGACTGATTGCCGATCACCGCGCCGGCGATGGCGCCGGCCACGGCGCCGATGGCTGCCCCGCGCTTGGTCTTGCGGTTCGGATCGCTCGACGAGGTCGACGAGGTGCCGGGGTCGTCCGTGGTGGTCGCGCAGGCGAAGCAGAACGCGGCGATGAGTACGAGGATGAAGCCTTTGCGTAACATCAATACCTCCTCAGGAAACGTGGAAAGCGGCGGGCCTCGAGAGGCCCGCCGCCGTCGTTATGTTCACATTCGATACCGCTTACGAGTTCGCGCGGATGAAGAGCTCGACGCGGCGGTTGCGCTGGCGGCCGCTGGCCGAGTCGTTCGAGGTCTTCGGGCGGGACTCGCCGTAGCCGTAGGCGTCGAGGCGCGAGCCGCGGACGCCGAGGTTCTCGAGGTAGCTCGACACCGCGTTGGCCCGGCGCTCGGAGAGGCGCTGGTTGTACGCCGCCGTGCCCCTCGAGTCGGTGTGACCCTGGACGTCGATGGTCGTGTCGCCGTAGCGGTTGAAGACCTCCGCCATCTCGCGCAGCTCGTCACGGGAGCTGGAGCGCAGGGCCGCCGAGTCGAAGTCGAACAGGATCTCGTTGCGCACGGTCACCTTCAGCTCGTCCTCGTCCGTACGGGTGACGTCGATGCCCTCGATCTGCCGGAGCTCGCGCTCTTGCTTGTCCATCATCGCCCCGACGATGGCGCCGGTGGCGCCGCCCACGACGCCGCCGATGACCGCGCCGCGCTTGGCGTTGCCGCTGCCGCGGTTGTTGTGGATGATCGCCCCGGCGATGGCACCGGCCACGGCGCCGATCGCCGCGCCCTTCTTGGTCTTGTCGCGCTCGGTGGCGACGTCCGCGAAGACGGGGGTAGCCAGCAGTGCAAAGATGAGCGTGAGTGCGATGAAGTGTTTCATGGTTGCTTTCTCCTTGGGTTCTGCCCCTCTCATCGCAACCGGCTTGCCATGGTCACAATAACTGTGATCCGGATCACGTTCAGGACGCTTCATGCCGTCCACGTCGACGGCCGATTCCGGTAGGATGGCTGTCGATGCCTGCCGCCGGCCCGCTGTCGCCCGTCCTTCACAACCTGCTGCAGGATGGCGACTTAACCTTCCGAGACTTCGTCGAGCTGGCGCTCTATCACCCCGAATTCGGTTACTACGCCCGCCCCGAAAACCCGGTCGGAAAAACCGGCGATTACGTCACCGCCCCGACCCTCAGCCCCGCGTTTTCGTTCGCCATCGCCGGCCTCCTCCGCGAAATGATGAGCCGCACCGAGGGCGCACAGTCCACGTTTGTGGACATCGGCTGCGGCGATGGCACCCTCATCAATAATGTCGCGCGCCAGCTCCCCGGCCCGCGCTACTTCGGCGTCGACCGCACCCTCGCCCGCGTGCCCCCGAGCCCCCGTGCCCCGGTCACCCTCTCAACGACCATCGACAAGGTCCCCCGAGACGGCTCCCACCTCCTCTTCTCCAACGAGCTCTACGACGCCTTCCCCTTCGCGAGACTCCTCCAGCGCGGCGAGCACCTCCACGAGCTGTGGGTGACCGAGCGTGCCGGCGCGCTGGACTGGACCGAGCACGAGGCCCCGGCGCCGTACGAGGACTACTTCGCCACCCGCGGGGTCGAGCTCGCCGACGGCCAGTTCGCCGACATCTCCCTGGAGTGGGAGGCCTTCCATGACGACCTCGTCCGTTCCTTCGAGCGTGCCCTTTTCGTCACCATCGACTACGGCTTTCCCCAGACCAAGCTCTTCGACCGCCGCATCCGCCGCTTCGGCACCGCGGCGGCGTACTCGGGCCAGCGCGTCACGCGCGACCTCCTGGCCAGCCCCGGCCTGCAGGACCTGACCGCGCACATCAACTTCACCGATCTCGAGCGTGCCGGCGAACGCCACGGCGCGAAGACGCTCTTCTTCGGCTCGCTGGCCAAGTTCCTCCTCGGCATCGGGATCACCGAGCACGAGCTCTTCCGGCCGGTCGAGGAAGTGGAGGCCTCGCTGGCCCTGCGGGAGGAGCGCGAGAACGCCCGCTGGCTGGTTCTCCCATTCGGGATTGGAGAGGATCTCAAGGTCCTGGTCCAGGCGCGGGGCATCCCCCTGGAGGGGTGGTCCTTTCAGCGTCCTCTGTTTCCTTGACTTGCCGGTTCGGCCGTTTAGAATGACCGGCGGTCGTCGAGTCAGCGAGCAATAGATGGCAAATTACTCAGTGCTGCTGGTAGCCGCGCTCATCGTGCTCTCCGTACCGGTGTTGACGCTGTTCATCCTCGCCCCGCTGGTCCGTGCCTCCCGTCCCGGCAAAGTCAAGCTCGAGCCTTACGAGTGCGGCATCGCGCCCACATCGACGGCATTCGACCACCGCTTCTCGGTCCGCTACTTCCTGATCGCGGTCCTCTTCATCGTCTTCGACGTGGAGACGGTCTTCCTCTTCCCCTGGGCGATCCGGTTCAAGCAGCTCGGCTGGTTCGGAGCGATCGAGATGGCGATTTTCCTCGCGATCCTTCTGATCGGATACTTCTACGCCTGGAGGAGGAAGGTCCTTTCATGGGTCTGATCGAAGCTCGCTTCGAGTCGAACGTTCTCACCACGACCGTCGACAAGTTCTTCAACTGGGCCCGCAAGTCCTCCCTCTGGCCGATGCAGTTCGGACTGGCCTGCTGCGCCATCGAGATGATGGCTGTCCTCGATCCCCGCCACGACATGGCCCGCTTCGGTGCCGAGGTCTTCCGGGCGACGCCGCGGCAGGCCGACCTGATGATCGTCTCCGGCACGGTCACCGAGAAGATGGCCCCGATCGTCCGCCGCCTCTGGGACCAGATGCCCGAGCCGAAATGGGTCATCGCCATGGGGTCGTGCGCGACTTGCGGCGGACCGTACGACACCTACGCCGTCACCCAGGGCGTCGACCGGCTCGTGCCCGTCGACGTCTACATCCCCGGCTGCCCGCCGCGTCCGGAGGCCCTGATCTGGGGCCTCATGGAGCTGCAGAAGAAGATCGAGAAGATGCACATCCTGCGGAAGGGCGGGGAGGCCTACGACTTCGCCCGCGCCGCGGTGCGCGACGCGCTGCGTCCGGCGCACGAGGGCCCGGCCCTCCGCGCGGAGCAGGCGGCGGCGACGCAGCTCAAGCAGGCGCCGGTGTCCGGCGTGAAGCGAGCGCCGGCTCCGCCGGCCCCTCCGAAGCCGAAGCCCGTGGCAGCCGCGCCGGCGGCAGAGGAGGCCGCACCGGTTACCGAGGCCGAGATCCAGCAGGCCGCGGCGCCGGAGATCCCCCTCGATCAGGCCGCCGAAGCCGGTGCCTCCCCGGCCGTGCCCTTCCATCGCGACGATCTCACGCTCCCCGAGCGCATGGAGATGGCGAAGGAGGTGGGCAACGGCTGGGAGACGCGCCTCTTCGCGGCCATGGCCCAGACCGACTGCGGCGCGTGCGGCTGGGACTGCGAGGGCTACGCCCACGCCATCGCCACCGGCGAGACCGACGACATCTCACTGTGCGTCCCCGGCGAGACCGAGACGCTCGACATGCTCAAGATCCTGATGGAAGAAGCGGGGAAACCCTACTCGGGCGGCTAGCTCCATGTCAGAAACGACGCCTCCTCCACCGACGCCTCCGGCGGCGCCCACCGCGCCCCCTGCGCGCAGCGTCGATGAGATCAAGCGCGACCCGTTGGTCGCGGCGGCGGTGGCGCGTGTCGAGGATGCCGTCCTCGACGCGAAGGAGCAGGTCGGCGAGATCACGCTCTTCGTCGACCGCGACCGCATCGTCGAGGTCTGCCGGGCCTTCAAGGACGACGGCTTCGTCTACCTGGTCGACCTCTCCGCCGTCGACTACTCGAAGTTCCCGAATCACGCCGGGCTCCGCTTCAGCGTCGCCTACACCCTCTACTCGTTCCAGAAGAACGCCCGCGTGCGCCTGCGGGTCTGGACCGACGAGAAGACGCCCGTTCCCTCGGTGTCCTCGGTCTGGAAGACCGCGAACTGGCACGAGCGCGAGACGTTCGACATGATGGGCATCCAGTTCTCCGGACACCCGAACCTCGAGCGCATCCTGATGTGGGAGGGCTTCAACGGCCACCCGCTGCGCAAGGACTTCCCGGTCCGCGGCATCGACACCGGCGCGCGCATCTACCCCGAGGTCTTTCCCGAGGGCGGCGGACCGAAGGCGGGGTCGACGGGCAAGCCGGTAAGCGACGTGAACGTCTACAAAGGCGAGTGGAAGCGCTACGGCACCTGGCCGATGGCGCAGATCGGCGGCGGCGGGAACGGCGCGAAGGCGCCGGCGAAGCCGGCGGCGAAAGCCGTGGAATCCCACGAGGAGGAAGGCTAGATGTTCGACGTCCACGAGATGGAGGTCAACTTCGGCCCGCAGCATCCGTCGACGCACGGCGTGCTGCGCGTCCTCCTCAAAGTGGACGGCGAGCGGATCATCGAGGCCAAGCCGATCATCGGCTATCTCCACCGCGGCACGGAGAAGCTCTTCGAGCACATGGCCTATCCGCAGTGCGTGCCGCACACGGACCGCATGGACTACGTCGCCGCGGCCACGAACAACCTCGGCTTCGTGGAGACGGTCGAGAAGCTCATGGGGATCACCAAGCAGATCCCCCGCCGCGCCCAGCTCCTTCGCGTGATTCTGTCCGAGCTCCAGCGCATCTCCTCGCACCTGCTCTGGCTGGCCACGCACGCCATCGACATCGGCGCCATGACGCCGTTCTTCTACTGCTTCCGCGAGCGCGAGCAGATCCTCGACCTCTTCGAGGCCTACTGCGGCGCGCGGCTCACCCTGAACTGCATGCGCATCGGCGGCATGCCCGAGGACGTGCCGCACGGCTGGCTCGAGGACATCGAGGCCTTCTGCGCCAAGTTCGACGCCGCGGTGGACGAGTACGAGTCGCTGCTCACCAACAACCGCATCTGGAAGCGCCGCACCGTCGGCATCGGCGTGCTCTCGCCGGAAGAGGCCATCGAGTGGGGCATCACCGGACCGCCTCTCCGGGGAAGCGGCGTGGAGTGGGACCTTCGCCGGGCCCAGCCCTACGAGTGCTACCCCGACCTCGAGTTCGACATCCCCATCGGCAAGAACGGCGACACCTACGACCGGTACCTGGTGCGCATGGCCGAGATGCGCCAGTCCAACCGCATTCTCAAGCAGTGCGTCCCCCTCATCCGCGCCACCAACCCCGGCGACCTCAAAGCGAAGATCTCCAAGGTCATCCGCCCGCCCGAGGGAGAGGTCTACCACTCCATCGAGTCGCCGAAGGGGGAGCTGGGGTACTACATCGTGTCGGATGGGAAGACGCAGAACGCGTACAGGTGCCACGTGCGGCCGCCATCGTTCGTGAATCTCCAGGCATTACCCGCGATGGCGAAGGGGCACCTTGTGTCGGATCTGGTGGCGCTCATTGGGACGATCGACATCGTGCTGGGAGAGGTGGACCGATGAGGTTCGAGGTTCGAGGTTCGAGGTTCGAATTAAGAGTGAAGAGAGTTACTGTCTCGATTCTTCATTCTTCCCTCGAACCTCGAACCTCGAACCTCAATGGACGGGAGGTGGCATGAACAAAGCCCTCATGACCTACCTCGTCTGGCCGCTCGTGAAGTTCCTGATCGCCTTCATCATCGTCCAGGTCATCGTCGCCGCCATGAACTGGATCGAGCGGCGCCTCCTCGGCCTGATCCAGGCTCGTCTCGGCCCGAATCGCGTCGGGCCGAAGGGGCTTTTGCAGATCATTGCCGACCCGATCAAGTTCCTGCTCAAGGAAGACATCGTGCCGGCGAGCGCGGAGAAGGTGGCCTACTTCCTCGGGCCGATCATTCCGCTCCTGCCGGCGTTCATCGTCTTCTGCCTGATTCCGTACGGGCCGCCGCCGACGTTCACCGTCACGCGCGTGAATGTCGGACTGCTGCTGATCCTGGCCCTTACCTCCACCGCCGTGTACGGGATCATCCTCGGCGGCTGGGCCTCGAACAACAAGTACTCGCTGATGGGCGGGCTGCGCTCGGCGGCGCAGATGGTGTCGTACGAGGTGCCGTTCGGCCTGTCGATCGTCGGCGTACTGATGATCACCGGCTCGCTCGACCTCGTGACCATCGTTCGCTACCAGGAAGTGAACGCCTGGAACTTTCTCCCCCAGATCGTGGCCTGCTTCATCTTCCTCGTGTCGATGAACGCGGAGAACAACCGCACGCCGTTCGACCTGCCGGAGGCGGAGTCGGAGCTGGTGGCGGGCTACCACACCGAGTACTCGGCCATGAAGTTCGCCTTCTTCATGCTCTCCGAGTACTCGATGATGATCGTCAACTCCTGCCTGATCGTGACGCTCTTCTTCGGCGGCTGGACGCTGGGCATGTTCGGCGTCGGCCTGACGACCGACGTGCTGCGCGGCATGGGTCTCGTCGGCGGGCTGATCGGCGCGGCCATCTTCTTCACGAAGGTGATGGCGTTCCTGCTCATGTACGTCTGGTTCCGGGCCACCTTCCCCCGCTTCCGCTTCGATCAGCTCATGGACCTCGGCTGGAAGTTCATGATCCCCCTGGCCCTGGCGAACATCTTCGTCACCGGCATCTTCATCCTCATCGGCCAGGAGCGGCTGATGTACTGGATCGGCATCGGCACGATCGGCCTGGCGGCGCTGTACCTGTTCCGGCCGAAGCGAACCGCCCCCAAGGCTTCGAATAAGGTGGCCCATGCAAGTTGAGTATCCGAAGCCGCGCTGGTCGGACAAGTTCCTGCTCCTCGACCTGCTCGAGGGGCTGAAGACCACCTTCCGGGAGCTCTTCAAGCCGAAGGTGACGGTCCGCTATCCGGAAGAGCGGATGGAGCCGCACGACCGCTTCCGGGGCATGTTCAAGTTCTCCTACGACCGCTGCATCGCCTGCAAGCTCTGCGCGGTGGCCTGCCCGATCGACATCATCTACATCGACGTCCACGACGACATCATCGAAGAGAGCGGCAAGAAGAAGAAGGTCAAGGTCCTCGACCGCTACGACATCGACGTCAAGCGCTGCATGTTCTGCGCGCTCTGCGAGGAGGCTTGCCCCACCAAGCCGAAGTCGATCTGGCTGACCACCAAGACCTACGAGCTGGCCAGCTACGACCGCAACGATCTCTACTTCAACATGCAGGAGCTCGAGTACTGGGACGACAAGCCGCAGTACACGGG
>JBIOTX010000178.1:0-11222 GCA_044866315.1 Thermoanaerobaculia bacterium
GATCGCGCATCGCGTTCCGGATCGCTTCGAGCAGCGGCACGCCGCCTTCGGCGACATCGAGCGCGGCCGCGATCTCCGACACCACCAGGCGCGGATCGACGATCGGACCGAGGGAGATCCACCACACGCCGTCCTCGTGGGCGCGCAGCAGCTCGCTCGCGATGGCCAGGCTGAGCCGGGTCTTGCCCGTGCCGCCCGGACCGATCAGCGTCACCATGCGCACGTGATCGCGGCGCAGCAGGCTGACGATGTTGTCGCGCTCCACGTCGCGGCCGACGAGCGGAGTGAGCAGCTGCGGCAGGTTCGTCGGTGGCAGAATGTCCGGTACCGGCTCTTCGGCCGTCGCCGCTCCCGCGCGGATTGCGGCGATCGTGCCGCGGAGCTCGTCCGCCGACTGATAGCGGTTCGTCGGATCGCGGGCAAGGAGGCGATCCAGCATCGGAATGGCGATCCCGGGGACGTCCTCCCAGGACGGCGGTTCTCCGTAGGCGATCCGGTGCATCGTGGCCACGACCGAATCCTCCTCGAACGGATTGCGGCCGGTGAGCATCTCGAACGCGATCGCTCCGAGGGAAAAGAGATCGGACCGGCCGTCGACCGGCTGGCCCCTGACCTGTTCCGGAGACATGAAGCACGGCGTCCCCACGACGATTCCGGTCTGCGTGCGCAGCAATTTCATCGACCCGGCCGCGGCGTTGAGCCCGGCGAGCAGCTTGGCCAGACCGAAGTCGAGGATCTTCACTCCGCCGGCCGGCGTGAGCATGACATTCGCCGGCTTCAGGTCGCGATGGACGATGCCGCGCGCGTGTGCCGCGGTGAGCGCGTCAGCGATGCGATCGAGGATATCGAGTGTTTCTTCGAGCGGGATCGGGCCATCCAGGATCCGGTGGGCGAGGGTCCGGCCGCGGACGAGCTCCATCACGATGCAGTCCATCTCGCCGTCGCGCACGACGTCATGGATGGTGACGATGTTCGGATGATTCAGCGCCGACGCTGCGCGTGCCTCCTGCAGGAACCGCAGGCGGCTCTCTTCGACCGCGACGCCGCCGGTCTGCAGAACCTTGATGGCGACGTCACGGCCGAGCAGGGTGTCGTGTGCCGCATACACCTTGCCCATCGCCCCTGCACCGAGCGCGCGCGTGATCACGTAATGCGACACAGTCCTGCCGAGCAAGCAGTGTCCTCGAAGCTGAAGCGTGAGATGGACCCGCCGTAACTATACACTTCCTGAACGGGCCGGCCATGAAGCGGCGCTTGCGACCTCGCGCGCCGCGCGCTCAGCCACGCTCGTGGCGAACGACGTGAAACCCTTCTTCCGCCGCCGGTGGCTCGAAGTACGCGGTGACAGCCTGGAACTCGGCTTCGCTGGTCCATGGACTCTCCGCCGGAAGGTCCTTGCTTCGATGCCTCAGTTGGCGCAGGCACAGCGCGTCCGGGGCATCGATGAAGTGGAGCTCGTGCTCTGCCCCGGCATCGTCGATCAGACGGCGAAACCATGCTCGCTGCCTGCGCGTGTTCCCCGGGAAGTCGAGCACGACGGAGACGCCCATCGAGAGCAGCGCACGGATGTGAGGGCCAAGTGCATCCCTGATTCGGGATGAGTACGTCACGTACGCAGCGAGATCGGCGATCTGGCCGGGGAACAGCCGCTCGAGGAATTCGTCCTCGACCAGCAGCACCGCATGCTCCTGCGATGCGAGCTCCCGAGCCAAAGTCGACTTGCCTGCACCCATCTTTCCGCAGAGGAAAAGCAGCTTTGAAGACATCCGCCCGACGCCGCTCCAGGAAGACGCGAGCGCATGCCGCAGTGACGGCACACCAGCTCGCCATCCTTATTCAAACGCATTCTTGACGCAAATAGTAGTTGACGGCAAAAATGGAATCGGCTACCCTTCGCCCGCTTCCAAATTCATGCAGTAACCGAGGTATGCAATGGGACGGCGTAGTCCGGGCCTCATGCGCCCGAAGTGTGTTTACGTCAAGCACTTACGCCACGGGAAGCGCCCCTGTCTCTGCACACGAAACGGGAGTGACCGGCTCTCTTGTGTGAATACAAATAAGGAAGAGGAGCTCACATGAACAAGCTTTTCCGCTTCGCCGCTGTTGCCGCAATTGCCATCACGCTGCTCGCTGGCGTGCCCTCCCTCCAGGCTCAGACGATCGGGGACTGCCCGACCGTCGAAATCTCCCATGACGGTGGTGAGACCTGGCAGGAGTGCGACAACTGGGGTCGTTTCGAGACCCGTGACAGCGTCACCTGTTACTACGACTGCCCGGGAGCAGCGCAGTAAAGCAACACCTGGAGTTCTGCCGAACTCCATCGAATCGCAACAATGAACACGTGGGGCGGAGAGCCGGTCACTCCGTCCCCACCATTCTCTCATGAACCATTCCAAGGAGCCCCTGTGAAATCGCTATCGACACGGATACTGATTTGTCTCTTGCTGGTCTGTCCTCTCACCGCCTGGGCGGGTGAGACCGTCACCCTCGATACCATCGCCACGAACCTGCTGCCGGGCACGAAGGCGCGGGTGGAGATCGGCGCCGAATACCGGATGCACGAGCTGCCGAAGCGTCCGGCCGGCTCGACCGACCGCGTTCTGCGCGTTCCGGTCACCGAAGACATGATTCGCTACCGCGCCGCCTCGACCAATCGCGGCCTGTGGCAATTCACCATCGCGCCGGACGGCTCGCTGCCGACGCCGCAGATGGAGCTCCGCTTCGCCAAAGACTTTCCGCAGCAGATCGAGGGGATGCGCTCGAAGCTCTACTTCAAGATGAAGTACACCCTCGACCTGCCGGCGCGGAACGGCGATCCGGCCCGCACCGTCTCCCGCGAGATCGAGACGACGTTGCGCCTGCCGGAAGCGGGAGAGCCGGTGACCGCCTGTCTACGCCTCGAACAGGTCGGCGACGGACTCTTCGTCGGCGTCACCCCGGCCTGCGACACGCCGCTCGTCCGCAGCCGTCTGGGCGGAGGAAAGTGACATGACCGCGCATCCGGAGGCGGTGGCGGCCGCGCAGGCCCATGAAGGGACGAGGAAACGCGCGACGAGCGCCGTGGCCGCGCTGCTGATCAAGGAGCTGGCCGACCATCTGCACGGCCGGCGCTTCTTCGTCGGCGCCGGCGTCTGCATCCTGCTGTTCGCGCTGACCGGTTTCATCCGGCTGCAGGACCTGCGCAACGCGCAGCAGGAACGGAACGCGTTTCTGCAGCGGTGGTCGCCTTCGGTGGAAGAACAGATCGACCGCGACGAGGCCATCCAGGTCGAGAACACCCGCTCGGTCTCGGCGCTGTCGATTCTCTCGGTCGGCCTCGAGCCGATCACGCCGTTCCGCTTCACCTCCACCAAGGAAGGCCTCCGCTTCGGCGAGGCCCGCGGCGCGCGCAACACCATCGACGCCCTCTTCGGCTATCTCGATCTCACGTTCGTCGTCGGCGTACTGCTGTCGCTGCTGGCCATCGCCCTCACCTTCGACGCCATCTGCGGCGAGCGGAGCCAGGGGACGCTGGCGGTCCTGCTGTCGTATCCGGTCCGCCGCTCGACCGTGCTGCTGGTGAAAGTGCTCTCGAGCATGATCGTCCTGACGGTTTGCTTCCTCCCGGCCTTCTTCGGGGTGATGCTGACGGCGGGCGCCGTCACCGGCAACGTGATGAACGGCCGCCACTGGACCCTCTACGCGCTCCTGACCCTGCTGTACCTCCTCGTCTTCGTCTGCGCGGGCCTGGCGGTCAGTTCGGTGGTGCGGCGTCCCGCCGACGCGGCCCTGATCTGCCTCGCGGTCTGGGTCGCCCTCGTCTTCGTCGCTCCGCGCGCGGTCGGCATCGTGGTCAACATGATTCATCCGCCGACGCGTGCGGTGGCGCTGATGCTGAAGGAAGACGAGCTCCTCTCGCAGCTCCGCTCGCAGAACCGGCGCGACCTGCAGAAGGCATTCGAGAGCTTTCTCGACAACGCCTCGAAACCGACCGCGCAGGAAGACTTCTCCAAAGCGCGCAAACAGGCCGTCGACGACTTCCACGACAAGCGCCGCCAGCTGCTGGCCCGCATCTGGGACGAACAGGACCGCGAGGAGGCGCAGCGCGAGAAACAGATCGAGCGCTTCTCGCTGGTCACGCCGACGGCGATGTTCAACCACGCCGCGGCCGAGCTGTCGTGGACCGGCTACCAGCAGCGGAAACACTTCATCGACCAGAGCCGTGTCTACGACCAGCAGATCGGGCGCAAGCTCGCCGAATCGCGCCAGAGCTTCTTCGCGCCGACGGCCGGCGGCCGCGGCAACGCCATGGTCACCAAGGACGACGTGAGGCCGTACCTGATTCCGTTCGAATCGACGTGGGCCGCTTCGCGCGACATTGTGCAGACCACCTGGCTGCCTCTGTTGATGCTGGCCATGTTCGCGGCCTTCTTCTTCACGATCGGCTACATCGGATTTCTCAGATTGGACGTGCGCGTATGGTGACTGGCACTCCGGCAATCTCTCTCGGCGGCGTGACCAAGCGCTTCGAAGGAAGCGAAAAGGGGATTTTCGACGTCTCGCTGAACGTCGGGCGCGGCAGCTCGTACGCGCTCATCGGCAGCAACGGCGCGGGCAAGACGACCCTGATGAACATCTGCCTCGGCTATCTCACGCCCGACAGCGGCGAGGTGCGCATCGACGGGATCGACGCCATCCGCCAGCCGGTCGCCGCCAAGGGCCGCCTGGCCTACGTCCCCGAAGTGGCGCGCCTCTATCCCCATCTCACCGCGCTGCAGAACATGCGCTTCTTCGAAGGCCTGATGGGCCGCATGCACGACGAGGACGAGTACCTCCGGGTGCTCGACCACCTCGGCTTTCCGACCGGCTCCGCGCGCGATCGCCTCGGCACCTACAGCAAAGGCATGCGCCAGAAAGTGGCCATCGCCATCGGTCTGCTCAAACAGGCCAACGTGTTTCTGCTCGACGAGCCGACCTCCGGTCTCGATCCGAAGAGCCGCGTCGACTTCGCCCGTCTGGTGCAGCGGCTGCGCGAAGACGGGAAGGCCATTCTCTTTTCCTCGCACGACCTGCAGAGCGTCGATGCCAGCGCCGAAACGGTCGGCGTCATTCACAAAGGACGTCTGGTGATTGAAGAGCGGAGCGACGTTTTCCGCCGCCGGACCCTCGATTCCCTTCACTCGGAGCTCGCCGATGCGTAAGCCGATTCTCGCCCTCTCGCTCTTTCTCGCTCTCCCTCTCTTCGCCTCGGACGCCGAACGGCTGATCGGCCTCGAGCAGGCCAAGCTCGTCCAGCAGCAGCTCGAGACCTCGCTGGCACAGCAGAGGGAACTGCACAAGCAGGGGCTGATCTCGAAGATCGACCTGACCAAGCTCGAGGTCGAAACCGGCAAGGCCAGACTGGAGACCCAGAAGGCGCAGATCGCGCTGGCCAACGAGCTGCCGTCGTTCCGGGTGGTTTCGGCGGTCAAGAGCATCAAGCCGTCGGGCGAGATCGAAGTGCTCGTCAAGCTTCGCCCGCTGGCCGGTGCCATGGGCGGCCTGCGGCGGATGTTCCTCGTCAGCCTGAAGGGGGAGAAGGCGATCATCGCCGACCCCTACCAGCATGAAGTGACGGTCGCCGGCGGCGGAAGGGAAATCGCGCTGAACTACCGCCTGCTCAAGGATGCCGATGAAGTGACGCTGATGGTCGTGTCCGGAACGCGCGCCGAGGAGACGCCGATCCTGCTGCAGCGCAACGCCAGCGCCACGCCGGTGCGCCTCGGATCGCCGACATTCTCCGTCGAAGGGGTGATCGGCGAGAAAGTCGAATACGCCATCGATCTCGAGCGCTTCGCCGATACCAGCAACGACCTGCGCATGCAGGTCACCGGACTCCCTCCGTCGTTCAACGTCGAATGGATCGACTCGGAGAGCAAGGCCAAAGTGAACTCGGTCCGCTTCCGTGAGGGGCAGGAGAAGATGCAGCTCTACCTGCGCGTCTACCTGCCGACGCAGAGCGCCCCGGCCTGGTTCGACAAGGTGCTGCCGTTCGAAGTGGTCGCCTACGATCAGCAGCGGCAGACCGACGCCGGCCGGCTCGGTCTGCAACTCCGTCCGGTCGGTGCGCCGCGCCTGGCGCTCGCCAGCGACAACCTTCTCGTGCAGGTGGCCACGCCCGAGACCAAGACCATCCGCATGGCCGTCGAGAACACCGGCGGCGCGGACGCGCGCGACGTCGTCCTCGCAGCCGACTTCCCGGCCGGCCTCCGCGGCACGTTCGAGCCCCGCTCGATCGAGCTCCTCCGGCCCCGCGAACGCCGCGAGATCATCCTGCACGTGGCCACGACGGCGGAGACCATGCCCGGCGAGTACACCTTCCGCGTCGCCGCGAAAACGAAGACGCGCATGATCGAGACCGAGAGTCCCGAACAGACCTTCCGTGTGGAAGTCCGCGCGTCGAACGGCCGCCTGGTGACGACACTCCTCGGCAGCGTGTTCCTCGTCGGAACGCTCGGCGCAGTGGCGTGGGGAGTGAAAACGATCCGGCGCTGAGGGGGGCTTCAGGCGTTGTACGATCGTCACGTGTGGCTGTAACGCCATGGTCGTAGTTCCGTTGGTTAGACCTCCGGCCTGTCACGCCGGAGGTCGCGGGTTCGAGCCCCGTCGGCCCCGCCAATCTAAGCACGTGATTAGCCGCCACTTCGGCGGCTTTTTTCGTGCCTGCCGAACAGCAGCCGCGAGGCGCGGCACTCAATAGCGCACTCATTAGCCAGTTGCGGCAAGCGATCGGCGGTGCGCAACCACGACGTGCAGGTTCGTCCGAAGCTGCCGATCGTGACGGCCGCCATCATGGCCTTTCGGGATCGTCGTTCTTCGGCTAAGTCGGTGCCTTCGATGAGTTGTGCTGTCGGTGGTGCGCGAACGCGTGAGGTGTTCCTCCATCTTCACGAGTAGGACTGCCCGCGTACCCGAGTTTCCCTACTTCAACTCGCTAGCAACCGGATCGCCACCGACTAGAAACTTTCCGTTCTCAGTCTCGTCCGGACGACGATGGCGCGAGCCGAGAGAGTCCGCTAGATGTGTCACGCTGCCGCCGAGCGCGTTGACCGCGCCGCTCGCGGTAGCATACGATCTGGTGTCCAAGAGGACCGAATTATGGAACGCGAGAACGTTGAGAAGCTCGGAAAACTCTACCGTCAAGCGAAAGCAGCAAGTGACTCACCAACGATCGGCCTCCTGGAGAAAGCGATGGACCACCTTCTCGTCGCGGAATCCGCGATCACGAGCATGATGGTTGCCGAATCGCTGGCGATCGAGACACTCCGAGACTCGAAAGCCTAAAAGCACGCAAGAGCGCTCGAGTTCGGATGACGAATGACCTCAACTGCCTGCGCGACGCGCAGGTGCACGAGACAGTCGTACGCGCAGCGCACGGCTCGTCGTTCTATGCGACACACTTTCGCGGGCTGGACCTCAACCGCGTTCAAACCACGGAGGACCTCCCGCTGCTGCCGATCCTTTACAAGGATGACGCGCGGCGTGCTGGGCGTTCGATGCTTGTCGCCTCCCATGTTTGCTCGCACGTTCAAAACACGTCCGGCTCTACAGGCCCGCCTCTCCTCATCTACCGTTCACGCGAGGAACGCGACTTCATCACCGCCTTCTTCTCGCACGTGAACCCCAGGTCATCGAGCGAGATGGCAATTGCGCTAGCGCTTTCAATCCCGCATCACGGCACTCCAACAGCCGTTCCTGCTCCGATCTTCGTCCTTCAGAGCGGCGTGTCTGATGATGAACTGCTGGAGCACACCATCGTTCTCCTCGAGCAACCGTTTGCCATACCGGGCGTACAGCAGCACGTTACGATTCTGACCGGATCACCGTCGCAAGTGCTCGCGCTCACCGACTACGTTCGGCAGCGCGGCGACGTCGCACACCACGTCAAGCACATCGCCGTCACTGGCAGGTACCTCACAGAGCATAACCGCCGCACACTCCACGAGGTCTGGGGTGCTGCGGTCCATGACTCGTACTCGCTAACCGAGATCTTCGGCGGAGCGCGCCGCTGCGCACGATGCGCCGGCTTCCATTTTGAACCCTACGTAATTCCCGAACTCGTTTCGCCATCGTCACGAGAACCGATCAGCGAAGGCGTCGGAGTACTCCTGCTTACGACACTCCACCCGTTCGTCCAATACCACCCATTCATCCGATACTGGACGGGTGACGTCTTCGCCCGCCACACAACAGCATGCGTGGAACCAAGCTTTTTCTTTCTCGGCCGCGCGTCACACACGCTGTTTGACCCAAGTCAACCGGACCACGTGCTCATTCCGGGTACAGCAATGTTCGAGTCTGTCGACGGGACACCGTATGTGAATCGCACTGAGCATTTCCGCGACACAACGACGTTCCGCAACCCACAAGCTGCCGGCCTGCCGATTCTCGTGGCTCGGTACGCTCGCGAGGGACACACGCTCCACCTGCGGATCCAGGTAGAACACCACCACCTCGCACCACGTAACGCACTGGCCGATCTGGCGATGCACGTTCGTGAGCGCCTCATCGGATGCGCTCCCGTGCTCGCTGACGAAATGCATCACGGCCGAGTCGCGCTTACGATCGACACGGTACCGCCGGGTACCGGAACACCGTTAAGCAAAAAGGCAACCCTGTGGGAACCCGCACCGGTGGAGGTGTCCGTTGCATGAAACTGAACTCACCTACGAACGCCTCGGCGTCTCTTCCCACAAGCGCGACGTTCATGACGCGATCAGTGATCTAGACCAAGGATTGTTTCCCGGCGCGTTCTGCAAGGCTATCCCTGACGTGCTCAGCGGGTCACTCGACCATTGCCTGCTCGTACATGCGGATGGTGCCGGCACCAAAAGCACCGTCGCATATCTCCATTACTTGCAGCATCGCAATCCAAGCATCTTTGCCGGCATCGCCCAGGATTCCGCGGTAATGAACTTGGACGACCTACTCTGCGTCGGCGCAACGGGGCCATTCGCGGTCGCCAACACAATTGGTCGAAATAAGAAACTCATTCCTGGTGAGGTCGTGCGCGCGATTATTCACGGGTATGAGGAGTTCTTTGCACGCATGGAGCCGTACGGCGTGCGATTGTACTCGTGCGGCGGAGAAACCGCCGATCTCGGCGACCTCGTGCAGACACTAATGGTGGATTCCACGTTCACCACCCGAATGCGCCGCGATGAGTTCATCAATTGTGCTAACGCCATGCCGGGGCACGCTCTCGTCGGCCTAGCTTCGTTTGGTCACGCGTCGTACGAGACCGCGCCAAACTCCGGCATCGGCACGAATGGCTTTACCGCCGCCCGCCACCGGTTACTCAGCCGCGTGTATCGCCGCTACGCGGAAACCTATGCCCCGCAAATCGCTGATGACGCCTATACGGGACAACACACGCTCGACACACCGTTGCCCGGCACACCAATGTCGCTGGGCGAGGCGCTGCTATCACCAACGAGAACCTACGCACCGATCCTCGTCGCCATACTTCGCACGTATCGCCCAGGAATCTCAGCGGTCTTCCACAACTCCGGCGGCGGCCTCACGAAGTGCCTCAACTTTGCGCAACGCGTCACCTACATCAAGGACGACCTCTTTCCACCACCACCCATCTTCGACTTCCTCCGAACGGAAGGCAGCTTTACTTGGTCAGAGATGGTGCAGACCTTTAACATGGGTCACCGGCTCGAGATTGCTTGCGATCCTGCAATCAGTAACGACATCATTGCTCTCGCACGCGAGTATAATGTCGACGGTCGAGTGATCGGCAGAATCGTACCGCGCGAACGTGGTCCCGCGCTCATCATTACCTGCGCCAATGAACGGCTCGAGTTTACCGCTCCAAACTGACGCCATCCGCCTCGCCTTGCCCAAGGCACGCTATCTGCCGGCAGCGAGTGCGATCATTCGCGCGTTCGGCGGTGTCGTGACGAACGGTCACCTGCGCTATCCGCTCCGATGCGGCACTGCCTACCTCCTGCGCGCACCAGACATCGCCCAGGCCGTCGCGGATGGATACTTCGACATCGGCGTGACGCCTGACGAATGGTGCGAGGAGTATCTCGCAAGCACAAGCACGACACGCTTACACGTCGTTCGCGGCGAGCAGCCGCTAAGCATGACACGCCTCTCGATCATCGGTCCCGATCCTCGAGCATGGCCGCCAACGCACCCGCCACTCGTCGCCACCGCCTTTCCCAATCTGTGCCGCGCGACACTCAACGCGCTCGGTGTTACGCCGCGCGCAATCCTTTCCTTACGTGGATCACTCGAGGGCGTCGTCCCGGATGTCGCGGAATACGCGTATGACTGCGTGGAGTCCGGCCGCACGATCGCGGCACATGCGCTACATGAAATCATGACCTCGCATCGTCAGCTCGGACTGTCGATCGTCACGACGGCACCAGCCGCGAACCCAGCGCACATCGCGACAATTCTTCGCGGACTCTCGCCGTTTGCACCGTCATCTGGATGACACGAACGCTTGCCGACCTCGCGCCGCTCGATCGCCTGCATGCACTCTCTGAGGCCCGGCAGCACGGTCAGCTGATGCGTTTTGCACCCACAACGATTCCTGTTCGCCTGGGACGCCGCACGATTGATCCCACACTCGCGAACCTTATCCTCGCGCTTGCGGCCTTCGACGATGCCGCCACGACGCAGCTCGAACGAGCATCGCTGTACCTTCTTGGCGACGAATCGCTGCTGACGCTCGTGCCAGGGCCAACCCGCGACGGACCCGTCCTCTTGGAAGCGCTCGCGGTTGCCGGATTGCTCTATCGATTTCCCTCAGCGGCAAAGTTTGGCTATAACCCCTCAATCGTCCAGCTCCGAATCAATGCGTGGGGATTGCGTGTCGCCGAACGCATTCGCTCGGCCGCGGTACGCGACGACGCATACCGCCTTGCGACTCGCGCATTTTCTGACAACCGCCAGACGTACCACCAACTTTTGCACGCGTGCGACGCGCCGCTTCCACTTCCGCAGCGAACGATTCACGTATGCAACAAGCGACTGCCCCTACCCGTCGTAACATGACCAATCACGAGATTCTCGTCACAGGTGCATCGAGTGGCATCGGAGAGGCGCTCGTTTATCGCCTAGGGAAGCTCTGATCAACCGGGCAATGCGATGACCGTGGCGCGAAAACCGCCTCACGAGTGAATGAATGCGTCTTTGAGCGGCTCGGCACCGCGAATTGGAACGCGATGGGACCGTTTCTGGGA
>JBIOTX010000179.1:0-7057 GCA_044866315.1 Thermoanaerobaculia bacterium
GCGCTCACGCCGTAGAGCAGCTCGCGCCACTGGCCGTCCGCGAACGGCGTGAGCAGCACCGTCGCCGGCACATTCGAGATCACCTGCGAGAGGGCCATGCTGGTGAAGAAGACGTTCGCGCGCAGGTCGGGCGCCAGGCCGCGCAGTCCCTCGACGACGATGAAGGCGAAGAAGAACAGCGGGATGATCGAGAAGTCGATGCCGAACATCCGCCGGCGGAGGAACAGCACGCCGGCGACGGCGGCCGCGATCGCGGCCGGCCAGGCGCTCGTCACCCGCGCGACCTCCAGCAGCACGAGCGCGAAGCAGACCGCGCCCGCGGCGGCGGCGACGCCGTTGCGTTGCGGCAGGGCGACGTCGTTGCGGACCATCGGCCGCGAGGGACCGAGGAGGAAGGCCGCTACCACGAGACCAACGGCGCACCAGAGGACGAAAGGCAGCATCGCCGCGATGAACGTCGCCGCGCTCCAGCCGGCGTGATGGAAGACGAACAGGTTCTGCGGATTGCCGAGGGGCGTGAGGCAGCCGATGAGGTTCGTGGCCACGACCTCGAGCACCACCGCGTCCTCGACGTCGAACTCCGAGAAGCGGCTGGCGATGATGGTGAAGGGGATGACCACGAACAGGGCGACGTCGTTGGTGACCAGGCAGGCCAGGGCGCCGCTGAACGCGATCAGCGCGAGCGCGAACGATCGCGTGGTCCGGAAGCGCGCCACGCTCCGCGACACCGCCAGGTCGAGCCACCCCGAGGCCCGGAGGATCTCCACCGTCACCAGCAGCGCGAAGAGAAGGAGCAGCAGGTCGACGTCGATGGCCTCGAGTGCCGCGCGCGGCGTGACCCGGCCGGTGAGCAGCATCGCCGCAGCGAGGATGGCGGCGGCGATCTCGAGGACCTTTTCGCGAAGGAACCGGCCGAGCACTCGGCGGCGATTATGCCGGGCCGGTACTGCCGATGCAGCGGTGTGGGTGGTGCGGGCGTTCGGGTTATGCCGTGATTCGGCCGTACCAGACGGGAATGCAGAAGGCAGAAGGCAGAAGGCAGAATGCAGAATGCAGAACTGAGAAGCACGCCCACGCCACATACCGCGGGCGGGCTTCAAACTTCTGCATTCTGCATTCTGCATTCTGCCTTCTGCATTCCGGCCCGTGCACGCAGCTCGTGCAATCACCGCTGCTCTCGCCTCACCCGTGAACGCGCTCGTCCCTTCTATGCCGGGCGTCCCGGCCGCGGCGCCTCCGCCGCGCGCATGGCCATCATCGCCGCCCCTTCCACGGGCGGCTTGAGCGGCGGCATGAGCGTCGCGCCGGGCGCGTCGCGCTGCAGGCGCAGGCGCATCGGGCTGAGCAGGGCCTCGCCGGCGTGGAACGCGCCTCCGACGTAGGCCACGGCGAACTCGCTGTCGGTCATGTGCAGCTTGCGGGCGACGGCGAGCACGCACTCGGCGAGCTCCGAGCCGCCGCGGGTGAGGATCTCGTGGGCGACGTCGTCGCCCATCGCCGCGGCCTCGATCACCAGCTTGCCGTAGCGGGCGATGTCGTCCGCCTGCGTCGTCGTCGCGTACACGAACTTCGGCAGGTCCTCGGCATTGCACATGTCGTATTCGTTGCAGAGCAGGTCGGTCATCTTCGTGACGAAGCCGCGGCCGTCGTGCGCGCGCACGATCGCCGAGAGGCCCTCGCGCGCGATCCAGAAGCCGCTCCCCTCATCGCCGATGGTGGGGCCCCAGCCGCCGGCGCGGGACTCATCGCCCGCGGCGTTGCGGCCGAAGGCGACCGAGCCGGTGCCGGAGATGATGACCACGCCCGCGCCGAAGCCGACCGCGCCGGTGAGGGCGATGCGCGCGTCGGTGTCGACGATGAAGTTGCCGCGCGGGAAGAAGACCTGCAGCGCGTCGATCACGCGCTGGCGGTGCACGGGATGATCCGAGCCGGCGATGCCGCAGTACGCGTACTCGATGTTGCGGATGGCCACGCCGGCCTCGACGAGGGCCTTGTTCACCGCCCGCTCGACATTGCGCGTGGCCTCCTCGATGCCGACGCGCAGGTGATTCGAGCCGCCGGCCAGTCCCTGCCCGCACTGCGCGCCCGTTTCGTCGACCACGATGGCAGCGGTCTTCGATGCGCCGCCGTCGACGCCGATGTAGTACTTCATGCCCTTCCCCTACGATATGCAACTATGACGCTCACCCGAAGAGAGATTCTCGCCGCCGGCGCCGCGCTACCGCTGCTCGTCCAGGACTGGGCTGTCGCCGACACCAGCCGCTACGCCGCCGCCTTCCGCTCCATCGACGCCATGGCCGCGGCGTACCTCAAGGCCATGAACGCGCCGGGCATGACCCTGGTGATCGCCGACCGCAGCGGCCCGATCCGCGTGGCCACGTACGGTTTCTCGGACCTCGCGCGCAAAGAGCCGGTGCGCTCCGATCATCTCTTCCACATCGGCTCGATCACCAAGTCCTTCGTGGCCATCGCCCTCCTGCAGCTGCGCGAGGAGGGGAAGATCGACTTCCACGCGCCGGTGACGCGCTACCTGCCCTGGCTGCGGGTCGAACCGCGCGACGTGATCACCACCCATCACCTGCTCACCCATTCCTCGGGACTGCCGAGCGGTCCGCCGCTCTTCCTGTCCGATCCCGGCGCGCGCCACGTCTCCGGCTTCACGCCCGGCTCGCACTTTTCCTACTGCAACATGGGCTACCGCATCCTCGGCTACCTGCTCGAAGTGCTCGACGGCAAGCCCTACCCCGAGGTCATCGAGGCGCGCGTGTTCAAGCCGCTGGGCATGAGCGCGAGCGTCGCCTACATCGCGCCGGAGATCCGCGAGCGCACGGCGAACAGCTACATGCCGTACTTCGACGAGCGGCCGTATCCGCGTCAGGGACGCGTGGCCGACGCGCCGCAGATCATCTACGAAGGCGCGGCGGGGAGCATCTCCTCCACCGCCGGCGACATGGGCCGGTACGTCGCCATGATCGCGAGCGGCGGGAAGGGCGTACTCTCGCCGGCGGCGTTCGAGGACTTCACGAAGCGGCACATCCGGCTCGAGGAGGGCGCGGAGCCGGGCTACGGCTACGGCCTCTTCACCGACACCCTCGACGAGCACCGCATCGTCCGCCACACCGGCGGCATGGTCTCGTTCATGTCCGCGATGCACATCGATCTCGTGGACGGCATCGGCGCGTTCGCCTCCATCAACGCCCAGCAGGGCTATCGCCCGAACCCGGTCTCCATCTACGCGCTGCGCGCCATCCGCGCGGTGAATGCGAACAAGCCGCTGCCCGACGCACCGCCCGTCGATCCGCCGGCGAAGATCGCCGACGCCAAGGATCTCGCCGGCGTCTACACCGCGCCGTCCGGCGAGAAGCTCGAGTTCGTCGCCGAGGGCGAGAGCCTCTGGCTACTGCACGGCGGCAAGCGCGTGCCGGTCGAGAGCTCCACGTCCGGCCTCATCGCCCGTCACCCCGACTTCGAGCGCTACGCGCTCTCCTTCGAGCGCGAGAAGAAGACGACCGGCCCGGCGCTATCCGTCGCATACGGTCCGCGCTGGTTCGCGGGCGAGAAGTACACCGGCCCGCGCACGTTCGACTATCCGGCGGAGTGGAACGCCTTCGCCGGCCACTACCGCAACGACAGCCCCTGGAACGGCTCGGTGAAGATCTACGTCCGCCAGGGACAACTCTGGCTCGACGGCGCCGGCGCTCTGCGCCCGGTCGATGCCGTCACGTTCCGTGCGGCTGAGCCCGAGTGGAATCCGGAGTGGATCCAGTTCCTCGCCGTCGTCAACGGCAAGTCCCGCCACCTCAAGCTCTCCGGCGAGGACTTCTGGCGTGTCGACGTCAGCTGACGGCCCTTAGAATGCGCCGTCATGGCGCAGACCGAGCCCACCCTTCACGTCCCGCCCACGCCGAAGGCCGCGCTGGAGGACCGCAAGCTCCTCGACCGCCCGAGCCGCGAGGAGATGCTGCAGAGCGAGTCCTGGCGCGTGCTGCGGATCACCAGCGAGTTCGTCTCCGGCTTCGACCACCTCGCCGACGTCTATCCCGCGGTGTCGATCTTCGGCTCCGCGCGCACGCCGCTCGCCGACCGCTACTACGAGGCCGCCGTCCGCACCGCCGAGCTCCTCGGCCGCGCCGGCTTCGCCATCATCACCGGCGGCGGCCCCGGCATCATGGAGGCGGCCAACAAGGGCGCCAGGGAGGCCGGCGCTCTGTCGATCGGCTGCAACATCCAGCTTCCCTTCGAGCAGGAGCTGAACCTGTACTGCGACCGGGCCATGGAGTTCCGCTACTTCTTCGTCCGCAAGACCATGTTCATCAAGTACTCCGAGGCCTTCATCACCTTCCCGGGCGGCTTCGGGACCCTCGACGAGCTCTTCGGCGCGCTCGTGCTCATCCAGACCAAGAAGATCTCCGACTTCCCGGTCATCCTCTTCGGCAGCGAGTACTGGGCCGGCCTCATCGATTGGCTGCGCAACCGCGTCCTCGGCGCCAACAACATCACCCAGGAGGACGTCGACAGCATCCATGTCGTGGATGAGCCCGAAGCGGTGCGCGACATTGTCGTTGCCTACCACGAGAAAGCAGTCGCCAGCGGCCAATGAGATGGCACTCCCCTCGCAACCTTAACCAACCGAAGGAGGTTAGCGGATGCGCATCCAGGAAACCGATCGCATTTTGAAGGAGTCCCGCTACGGGCGTCGTCCCGTCGAGGAGCACAAGGGCGGCGTGGTGGCCCGGGCGTGGCGGAAACTGACCGGCCTTTTCAAGCGACACTGATCCGGCGGGCTTACGAGCCCGCCGTTCCCGTCTCTTCCCCTTCCTCCACCACTTCCGTCTCCGGCATCTTCGTCTCCGCCATCACCCAGCGCACCCGGAACCGCTCGGCCTCGATCACGGTGATGGTCAGGTCGGCCAGTTCCACGCGATCGCCCGCGGAGACCTCCCGTCCCAGGCGCGCGGCGACGTAGCCGCCGACCGTCTCCTCCTCCGGCTCGCCGAGGTCGATCTTCAGCCGGTCGGCGAGATCCTCGATCAGGTAGTCGCCGCGCACGCGATAGCGCCCGTTGCCGAGGGGCTCGATCTCCGGCCGCTCGCGATCGAACTCGTCCTGGATCTGCCCGAACAGCTCCTCGGTGATGTTCTCCAGCGACACGATCCCCGACGCGCCGCCGTACTCGTCGAGCACCACCGCCATGTGCGTCTTGTGCTCGATGAACTGCGAGAGCAGCGACTCCACGGTGCTGTTCTCCGGGACGAACAGCACGTCGCGCTTGAGGTCCTCCAGCCGCCGCCCCGGCCCGCGCAGCTGCGCCAGGAGGAGGTCCTTCACGTGAATGAGGCCGATGGTCTGGTCGAGCGTTCCCTCGCACAGCGGGTAGCGCGTGTGGCGCGTGGTGCGGATGGTCTCCAGGTTCTCCTCGATCGTCTTCGTCGTGGACAGGACCACCACGTCCGTGCGCGGGACCATGATCTGCCGCGCCGTGCGCTTGGAGAACTGGAAGACTCCCTCGATGATCTCCCGGTTCTCCTCCGAGAGGATGCCCGCCTTCTCCGAGCTGGCCAGGATGAGCCGCAGCTCCTCCGGCGAGTGCGCGGCCTCGAGATGCTCGCTGGTCGGGTGAATGCCCACCAGTCGCAGGATGCCGCGCGAGACGTTGTTGAGCAGCCAGATCGCCGGATAGGTGACCACGTAGAACGCGTGCAGAAGGTGCGCGACCCAGAGCGACGTGCCCACCGGCTTCTGGATGGCGATCGACTTCGGCGCGAGCTCGCCGAGGACGATGTGCAGGACGGAGATGATCGTGAAGGCCACCGCGTAGGAGATCGACGTCGCCGCCTTCTCGCCGATCTCCATGCGCCGGAACAGCGGCTCGAGCATGTGATGAAAGGCCGGCTCGCCGATCCAGCCCAGGGCCAGGGAGGCCAGGGTGATGCCGAGCTGCGTGGCGGAGAGATAGGCGTCCAGCTTCCGCGTCAGCTTGCGGGCCATCTTCGCCCGCGCGCTGCCCTGGTCGGCCAGCTCGGTCAGCTGCGTCGAGCGGACCTTGACGATGGCGAATTCGGCAGCGACGAAGAACCCGTTCGCTAAAACGAAGAAGAAGGCGAGGACCAGATACCAGGCGTCCATCAGGGGCGGGAGGTTATTGTATGACCTCGTCGAGCGTCCGCCAGAATCGCGGGTACGACTTCGAGACGACCTGGTCCCTGCCGATGGTGACGTTCCCACGGGCCAGCCCGGCGATGGCGAAGGCCATGGCGATGCGGTGGTCGTTGTGAGTCTCGATCGTGGCCGGCGCCTCGCTCCAGCCCGGCTCGATCCGCAGCGCGTCCGGGCGCTCTTCCACGGTGGCCCCGAGACGGCGCAGCTCGGACGTCACCGTCGCCAGCCGATCCGACTCCTTCACCCGCAGATTGGCCACGTTCACGATCTCCACCGGCGAGGTTGCCAGCGGCGCGATGGCCGCCAGCGTCGGGACGATATCCGGCGTGGCGTTGCAGTCGAACGTCCCTCCGCGCAGCTCCTGCGGTCCGGTCACGGCGATCGCGTCCGTCCCGACCTCGATCGCGCACCCCATCGCCGCCAGGATGTCCAGGAATCCGCTGTCCCCCTGCGCCGTCGGCACGGCCAGCCCGCGCACGCGCATCGTCCCCTTCGTCGCCGCCGCGGCCGCGAACCAGTACGAGGCGGACGACCAGTCCCCCTCCACCCGATACTCCGGCAGCGCCAGCCGCCCCGCCCGCACGCCCACCACGTCGCCCGTGCGCGTCACCTGCGCGCCGAAGGTGGTCAGGATGTCCGCGGTGATGTCGATGTACGGCCCCGAGGCCAGCTCGGAGATGCGCAGCGTGATCCCGTCCGGCAGCGTCGCCCCGCCCAGCATCAGCGCGGACACGAACTGGCTCGACGTCGCCGCCGAGATCGTGACGTCGAACCCTCCGCGCATCCGCTTCCCCCGAATCCCCAGTGGCGGGAACCCCTCCTTCTCCACGTACTCCACCTCGGCATCGAGCGAGCGCAGCACCTCCACCAGATCCCCGATCGGCCGCTCGTGCATCCG
>JBIOTX010000180.1:0-3733 GCA_044866315.1 Thermoanaerobaculia bacterium
TTGCCGGCCTCCGGGCCAAGCGTCCGGACGGCGCGGAACTGGTGAGCCACGTCAAGCGGCTCCGCAAGATCCTGGGCCGGAAGAGCGTCGGACGACCGAAGAAGGGGCGGGGGGAGGAGGAGTGAGCTGCACGCAGCGAACGCGGTGAGCCGTCCGGTCTGGCGGTCGCCGGCCGCCATCCGGCGCGATGTCAGCACTACCATGGCTCTGTGCAGCAGTCGCAAAGGCATTACACGCTGGATGACTACTTTCTCGCCGAGGAGTCCTCGCCTCTCAGACACGAGTACTTTCGGGGAGAGATTTTCGTCATGGCCGGCGGCCCGCCGGAACACAACACGATCGCGCTGAATGTCGCGGCCGCCTTCCACAGCGCTCTGACAGGATCGCCATGCCGGGCGTTCGGCAGCGATCAGCGAATCGCGACTCCCACCGGGCTGTACACCTATCCCGATGTTTCCATCGTCTGCGGTCCGCTGCAGCTCACCAGCGAGCGACTCCCCTCCATTCTCAATCCGGTCGTGCTGGTCGAAGTCCTCTCCGACTCGACGCGCGACTACGATCGAGGCGAGAAGCTCGATCTCTACGCATCCATCCCGACGTTTCGAGACTATCTGCTCGTCGAGCCGGTGCGCGTGTACCTCGAGCATCGGTCTCGGGGAGCAAATGGAGAGTGGACGAGTGTCGTCAAGGAGTCCATCGAGGACAGCGTTTCCCTCACCTCGGTTTCGATCGTGATGCCGCTGGCACGCGTCTACGAGAACATCGAAATTTCGGCGTAACTCCTACGTGGACGGCGCCGCTTCGTGCACCTCGTCCCAGATCTTCACGTCCTTGCTCTCCTTCAGGAACAGCGATCCCACAATGGAGGCTGGCCGGCATTTCGTGCATGCGTACGCGGAGCTCGTCCACTACGTCGACGAGGTGCATCGGAGTGCACATCGATCGGCAGCAGAGCCGCAGCACGGATCACGCTGAGAAGGCGCTCGGCGGCTTCAGACCGGCTCATGATGGACACGCCACGTTCGTCGGTGTCGCGGCGAACACGGACGCGTGATCGCCGTCACCGAGGCGGGAGCGTGGCGGCACCATCTAGTGCAGGCAGGCTCCTATGGTCGGCCTCGTACAACAATCCGATTCGGCGTCTCTCGCCGTGCGCCGTTCGGCGCTCCAATGGGTTGCGTTGAACTTGGCCGTGGCCGTCGCCTACTTCGCGGCCGGCAAGCTGGGCCTGAAGCTCGCCTTCGTGCATTCCAGCGCGACGGCAGTATGGCCTCCCACCGGGATCGCCATGGCAGCAGCCCTCGCGTTTGGCCCGCGCATCGGCCCGGGAGCCTTCCTCGGCGCCTTCCTCACCAATGTGACGACCATCGTTTCCGCAGCCACGGCGTTCGGCATCGCCACCGGGAACACGATCGAGGCGTTGCTGGGCGCCTTCCTCGTCCATCGCTTCGCGCGCGGCCGTCGCGCCTTCGAGCATGCTCCCGACGTCTTCCGCTTCGTGGTTTACGCCGCGTTCATCCCCACGACGATCAGCGCGACCATCGGTGTGGCGAGCCTTTGCCTCGGCGGGTCCGCATCGTGGTCTGCCTTCGGATCGGTATGGACGACGTGGTGCGTCGGCGACGCCATGGGCGCTCTGCTTTTCGTGCCCTTTCTGCTGGCATGGAACGCAGGCACGCGAGTCGATTGGACGAGGCGAAAGATCGCCGAGGGAGTGGTCCTGTTGTCAGGGCTGGTGATCGTGGTTCTGATGATGTCCGGCTTTCTCCTGCAGGAACGAATCGGCAATGCCCCACTCGGGTTTGCCACCATTCCCTTCCTGCTCTGGGCGGCATTCCGGTTCAGTCCGAGGGAGGCATTTGGCGCAGCGTTTCTCCTGTTCGCCGTGAACCTCGCCGGCACGTTGTCCGGTCACGGCCAGTTCGCCGGCCGCGCGCCGAACGAGTCTCTCCTATTCCTCCAGGGCTTCTCCGGATTCGCGACGGTCATGACCCTCTTCGTTTCCGCCGTCGTCGCCGAGCAGACCCGCGCGGAACGGGGTCTTCGGGAGCTGAACGAGGAGCTCGAGCAGCGGGTGGCGCACGCCCTGGCCTCGCTGTCCGAAAGCGAGCAGCAGTACCGCAACATCTTCGAGCACGGGCTCGGTCTCGTCTGCACGCACGATCTGGAGGGACGGTTGATCTCCGTCAACCCTGCGGCCGCTGCGGCGTCGGGGTTTTCGCCGGAGGAGCTCGTGGGCAGGAGCCTGGGCGAGTTCATGAGTCCCAGAGCGCGATCCATGCTGCCGCTCTATCTCGAGCGCGTGCGCAGCCGCGGCGAGGATGAAACGATTCTGCCGGTACGCAATCGCAGCGGAGAGGACAGATACTGGTTATGTCGCAGCAGGCTGCTCGAGCGCTCCAACGGTCCGCCGGAAGTCGTCGGTTACGCGATCGACGTCACCGATCGGCGTCGAGCCGAGCAGATTGTTGCCGAGAGTGAACGGCGGCACCGTGAGCTATTCGACCGCAGCTTTGCCCTGGTCGCGACGCATGCGCTGGATGGCACCATTCTGTCGATCAACCCCGCGGGCGCGGCTGCCCTGGGCTGCGCAGCCGAAGAGCTGGTTGGAACCTCGCTCATCGACCTCGTGCCCGAGCATCTGCGGGAGGAGACGTCCGCCATTCTGACTGCGCTGCCGGAAACAGGGACCGGCGAGGGGTTGGTCGCGCTTCGTTCGCGATCGGGGGAGACTCGGACGTTCATGTACCGGCACTCGTGGGTAGCCGAGGCTCGTCCTCCATACGTCCTGTCCCACGCCCTGGACATCACGGAGCGGCTGCGTGCCGAGGCGGTCCTCGAGCATCAGGCGATGCACGATCCTCTGACCGGGTGCGCCAACCGGAGCCTCTTCTTCGACCGCCTGCATGGAGCGATCGCACACGCTCGTCGCGCGCAGACCAGCGGCGATCCTCGCTCCATGGTTGCGCTGCTTTACCTCGACCTCGACGAGTTCAAGCCGGTGAACGATCGATTCGGCCACGCCGCGGGCGACTTCGTCCTCCGGGAGACCGCGGCGCGTTTGCGGGCGAGGATTCGTGAAGAGGACACCGCAGCGCGGCTGGGCGGCGACGAGTTCTGCATCGTGGCCGGCGAGATCAAGAGCGCCGAGGACGCGCTCCGTCTCGGCGAGACGCTGCTCGCGGCAGTCCGCGACCCGCTTGCCTGGAGCGGCCGCGAGATCCGGATCGGGGGCAGCCTCGGGATCGCACTCTATCCGGAGCACGGCGATGGTCCCGAAGCGCTGCTGGGCCGTGCGGATCACGCGATGTATGCCGCCAAGGCGGACGGCAGGAATCGCGTGCACCTGGCGTGAGCGTCAGACAGCCGGCTTCCGATCGCATATCGGGAAGTCGTCGAGCGGGAGTTGAAAGCAGGATCGCCTGGCCGCTCTGGAGAAAGAAAGACGGCCGGGGATCTCACGTCGACGGCGCCGCTTCGCTCGTCACCTCGTCCCAGATCTTCACGTCCTTGCTCTCCCGGAGGAACAGCGACCCGACGATGAACGTGAGCAGGGCGATCGAGATCGGGTACCACAGCCCCGCGTAGATGTGCCCCGTGCGCACCACCACGGCCGAGGCGATGAGCGGGGTGAAGCCGCCGAACCAGCCGTTGCCGATGTGGTAGGGGAGGGAGAGCGAGGTGTAGCGGATCTTGGCCGGGAAGGCCTCGACCAGGAACGCGGCGATCGGGC
>JBIOTX010000181.1:0-12406 GCA_044866315.1 Thermoanaerobaculia bacterium
CGCCGTCCCCCTCGGCGGGCTGAGAGCCCGCCGCTCCACGGTTCGCCTCGTCGAATTTGCGCTTGCAGTGAAGGGAGCAGAAGTAGACGGTCTGCCCTTCGTGCTCCGAGGTCCCCGCGGCGTGGGCGGGGTCGACGGTCATGCCGCAGATGGGATCGATGTGCATGGCTCACTCCTTCGCCCATGCAGACGCGAAGGAGTGCGTAGCATTACACCGACGGTCACTTTCTGGCGCGGGTGATCTTGACGAACACGGCCGTCTGGCCGTCGCGGGCGGTCTCGACGGAGATGAACGCGCCTTCCTTGAGCTCGTCTTTGGTGACGATGGTGCCGGCGCGGCGGAACTCGGTCTGGTCGGTGAAGGTGACCGTGGCTTCCTTGCCGTTCTCGAGGGTGACGAGGGCTTCGTTCTCCTGCAGGGACTTCACCGTTCCGACGATGCTGTAGACGCGTCCGCCTTCGCCGGCGAACGCGGCAACGGCGACGAAGAGGAGGAGGGCGAGGGTGAGTGCTTTCTTCATAGTCGAGTGCTCTGACGGGGTGAGGCGCGCAGAGGTTACATGCTACCCTCCGCGCCGTGCAACTGTGGGAGTCGTTTACGCATGCGGGACCGGTGGGCAAAACCGTTCTCGCCATTCTGTTTATCTTCTCGGTGCTCTCCTGGGCGGTGATGTTCGCGGTGTGGCAGCGCTTCCGCCATTCGCAGCGCGCCTCCCGCCGATTCTTGGGCCTTTTCCGCAAGGCCAAGCGCCTCGCCGACGTCCAGTCCGGCGTCGGCCCTCTGGCCCACGCCGCCCTCGTCGGGCTCTTCCGTGCGGGCTATGCCGAGATCGAGGCACAGATCGCGCACGGCGAGGGCGGGCGGCAGACCGTGAAGTCCCTCGACAGCGTGGAGCGATCGCTCATCCGGGCCACGCGCATCGAATCGGCGCGGCTGACGCGCTTCGTGCCCTTCCTGGCCACCACCGCGGCGGCGACGCCGTTCATCGGCCTCTTCGGCACGGTCTGGGGAATCATGGACGCCTTCGGAACGATCGGTGCAACAGGGTCGACCTCGATCACCTCCGTCGCCCCCGGCATCAGCGAGGCCCTGATCAACACCGCCGCCGGCCTGGCCGCGGCCATCCCCGCGCTGCTCGCGTACAACCATTTCGTGCAACGGCTCCGGCAGGCAAGAGGAGAGATGGAGGATTTCACGCTGGAGTTTCTCAATCTGACCGAGCGCAACTTCACGTGAACACGGAACACGGAACACGGAACGATGAACTTGCTCCCGTTCCGTGTTCTGTGTTCCGCGTTCTTCGTTCGTAACGTTTTCACCTGAAAGGACGTCCAACACCACGTGGCTTTCCGTTTCGGCGAATCCGAGGACCTCGGCGACATGGCGGAGATCAACGTCACGCCGCTGGTGGACGTCATGCTCGTGCTGCTGATCATCTTCATGATCACGGCGCCGATGCTGACCCAGGGGCTGGACGTGCAGTTGCCGGAGGCGGAGGGGAAGAGCTTCGAGCTGGCGTCGAACAATCCCACCAAGGTGACCATCACCGCGGCCGGCGCGGTGTACGTGGACGACACGCCGGTGGGGTCGCAGGATTTCGAGCTGACGCTGGGGCCGATGCTGCGCGCCCGGAGGATCAAGCGGGCGCTGCTCGAGGCGGATCAGGGCGTCCCGTACGGGCGCGTCGTGGCGGTGCTGGACGTGATGAACAGGGCGGGTGTGCAACAGCTCGGCATGGTGACGCGCCCGGAGGAACGGGGTGCACGACCGCGTCGCTGAAATTCTGGCCCAGCGCGCCGCGCTCGATCGCGGCACGAGCCTGGGCATCGCCCTGTCGGTCCTCGTGCACGCGGGCCTGGCAGGGCTGTTCGTCTACATGGCCCTGCACGCGCCCGCGCCGCGGCCGGCGACGATGGTGAGCATCCAGTTCGCGCCGTCGCGGCCGATGCCGGCCATCACGAAGCCGGCCGCGCGCAAGCCCGCCGCGCCGGTGCCGAAGATCGAGGAGCCCAAGCCGAAGATCGAAGAGCCGAAGCCGCCCGTGGAGAAGACCCCGCCGAAGCCGCCGGAGAAGAACACCGTGCCGCTCTCGCCGTTCGGCCGGTCGACGAAGAAGGGCTCGGAGGCTCCGCCCCCGGCGAAGCCGGTGCCCCAGCCGCCCGCGCCGGCGACGTCGACCGCGCCGGAGATCCCCATCGGCGGCAGCGGCGTGACCGGCCTGGAAGGCGGCGACTTTCCGTACACGCTCTACATCAATGGCATGCACCGCCGCATCGGCAGCAACTGGTTCCGCCCGCAGGTGCCGGCCGGCACGTCGGCGGTGATCTACTACCGCATCCTCCGCGACGGCACGATCGTCGACGCCAAGATCGAGACCTCCAGCAGCAACGCCGTCTTCGATCGCGCCGCCCTCAGCGCCGTCCGCAGCTCCAGTCCCCTCACCCCGCTGCCGTTCGGCTATTCCGGCACGTATCTGGGAGTGCATCTAGAGTTCCGATGAAACGACTGCTTCCGCTCTTCACGCTGCTGTTCGCGCTGCCGCTCGCCGGTCAGACCGACATCACCTCCACCATCGGCGCGGGTCAGGCCGCGCAGGTGATCCGCATCGCCGTGCCCTTCCCCATCCTCGCGCCGGCAACAGGCGCGTCTCCGGGTCCGGTGAACGCCGGCGAGGTGCGGCAGGAGTTCTTCGCCCCCCTCACCCGCGACATCGCCTACTCCGGCATCTTCGCCATCGCCCCGCTGCCGCCGTCGGTGCCCGTCACCGCGGAAGTGCTCGAGCGCGCGCAGGCGACGCTGCATCTGAAGCTCAACGTCTGGCAGGAAGGGGGCGAGTACGTGATCGAGGGACGGCTCCTCGACAAGTCGGGCGCGTCGCAGCTGTCCAAGCGCTATCGCTCCCCTGTCTCCGCCCTCCCCCGCACGGCGCACTTCCTGGCCAACGAGCTGGTGAAAGCGGTCGGCGGACGGCCGAGCGTGTTCCTCACCCAGATCGCCTTCGCCTCCAATCGCACCGGGACGTGGGAGATCTGGCTGATGGACTGGGACGGCGCGAACCAGCGCCGCATCACCCACCACAACGCCCTGTCGATCCTTCCCAGCTGGGCCCCGGACAACGAGCGCATGGTCTACACCTCGTTCTTCCGCGGCACGAGCGACATGTACGTCATCAGCCGCAAGGGCGGGCAGCGCACGCGCGTCCCCACGGGCCTGGGGCTCAACACCTCGGCGACGTTCTCGCCGGTGGGCAACGACATAGCCTTCGTCGGCTCGGTGGGCGGCAACCCGGACATCTATCTGATCAAGGACAACGGCGCGAACGTGCGGCGCCTGACCACCACCGGCTCGATCGAGTCGACGCCGGAGTGGAGCCCGAACGGGCGGCAGATCTCGTTCACCTCGGGGCGCAGCGGCTCGCCGCAGATCTACGTCATGGACGCCGAGGGGACGAACGTGCGGCGGCTCTCCTTCGATGGCAACTGGAACGACGACGCCACCTGGTCGCCCGACGGCGAGCGGCTGGCCTACACCTCGCGCGTGAACGGCCGCTTCCAGATCCGCATCGCCAACCAGATCACCGGCGAGAGCCGCATCGTCGCCGGCGAGGGCTCGAACGAGCAGCCGACCTGGTCGCCCGACGGGCAGTGGATCGCCTTCCAGTCGAACCGCAACGGGCGCTGGCAGGTCTATCGAATGCGGGTCGATGGGACCGATCTGCTCCAGCTCACGTTCGACGGAGAGAACAAGGAACCGGACTGGTCGAAGAAACCGGAGTGAAACGATATGATCGGGAAAGGGAGTGCAACAGCAATGAAGAAAGCGTTTCTGGGGAGCCTCGTCCTCATTCTGGTGATGGCCATTCCGGCCTGCAAGTCGACGCGCAAGCCGGCGGTCACGGACACCGCGCCGGCGGTCTCCACCGTGCCCGACGTGCCGCCGCCTCCGCCGCCGACCGACACGGCCACGCGCGTCGAACCGCAGCCCGACTTCGTGCGCACCGACGAGCCGCGGGAGGAAGTGTTCCCGCAGGACATCGAGGAGGCCAACCGCTTCGCGCAGCAGCGGGGCTACATCCGCGACGCGTTCTTCAACTACGACGAGTCGACGCTCGACGACGCCGCGCAGGCGAACCTCTCCGCCACGGCCACCTGGCTCAAGGGCACCGAGGGGTCGAAGTACAACGTGCTCATCGAAGGGCACTGCGACGAGCGCGGCACCGAGCAGTACAACCTGGCCCTCGGCGACCACCGGGCCAACGTGGCCCGCGACTACCTGGTCACCCTCGGCATCGACGCCGGCCGCATCCGCACGGTCAGCTACGGCGAGGAGCGGCCGTTCGAAGAGGGGCATGACGACTCCTCGTGGGCGCAGAACCGCCGCGCCCACATCGTCCTGGTGAGATAGGAAGACCATGAAGATCGTCCGCTCTCTGATCGCGATGCTCGCGGCCCTGGCCGCGTCCGGCTGCATCTCCACGTCCGACTTCGAGGCCGCCCAGCGCCAGATCGCCGAGCTCCAGGAGGAGCTGGCGAACATCAAGCGCACCGCGGCCGGCAAGGAGGACGTGCAGAACGTCAACACGCGCATCGCCGAGCAGACCGAGACCCTGCTGCGCTCGAACGCGACCCTGGTGACGAAGGTCAGCCAGATCGAGGAGCGGCTGCAGACCACCACCGGCTCGATCGAGCAGTCCGGCCACCGGATGGACCAGCTGGTGCGGTCCCTGTCCGAGATCCAGCGGGAGCTCGACGAGCTCCGCAACCGGGTGGCGGCGCTGGAGACGCCGGCCGCCGGCACGCCTCCGGCGGACGGGACCGCAGCCGCACCGGGTGGCGGCCAGCCGGCCGGCGGATCGGTGACCGTGGCCCCTCCGGCCCCGGTCGGAGACCCGATGCAGCTCTACCAGTCGGCCTACCGGGACTACCAGCGGGGCAACTTCGACCTGGCCATCGAGGGCTTCAGCGACTTTCTGGCCGGGAACGCCAATTCCGACCTGGCCGACAACGCCGCCTACTGGATCGGGGAAAGTCTTTTCTCCCAGAAGAAATATCGCGACGCCATCGAGCAGTTTGACAGCGTCGTCACGAAGTATCCCCGCTCGGACAAGGTTCCGGGCGCACTCCTGAAGAAGGGATACGCGTACATCAACATCGGCGAGCGGGCGCAGGGGATCGTGCAGCTGCAGTACGTGGTGCACGAGCATCCGAAGTCGCAGGAAGCCGCGCTGGCGCGCCAGAGACTCCGGCAACTAGGCATCGAAACGGACTAACGTCCCACGAAATCAACCAGAGGAATTAGGAGCACACATGGCGAACATTGCCTCGGCCGAAAAGCAGCGCCGCCAGGCCGAAAAGAGAAAAGCCCGCAACCGCGCGGGCAAGTCCACCCTGCGCACCTCGCTCAAGAAGGCCCGCACGGCCGTCCAGGGCGGCGACGCGGACAAGGACGTCCTGGCCACCGGCTTCTCGGCCATCGACAAGGCCGCCAAGAAGGGGCTGATCAAGAAGAACACCGCCAACCGGTACAAGGCGCGCCTGGCCGGGGCGTCGAAGCGGTCGGCGGCGAAGTAGTTTTCGGGTCCGCGGATCCCAAAGGGCGCACCGGAAGGTGCGCCTTTTTGTTTGGAGTGCGGCACTCCAGACCTACACCCCCACCCGCTCGAAGCCCACCTTCTTCGAGCCGTGATCGACCACGCCCACGGAGATCTGCGTGCTCCCCGGCTCGAGGGTCACGTCCACGGCGTACGTCAGCTTCTTCTCGATCAGCGCGGGCAGGGCCTCGGCGGGCCAGCGGATGGTGTGGGTCTGCTTGTTCACGCCGGAGGTGTCGCCGGCGGCGGTGCCGATGGAGAGATAGACGTCGAAGCCGCCGGTGAGCTCGGCGCCCTGGCGGACGAGGGCGAGCTGCCTCACCGGAATGAGCACGAGCAGCTTGACCTGCTTCTTGCCGCCTGCCGCGACGCCGGGCTGGGTGGCGAGGGCGATCTGCAGCTCGTTCGCGCCGGGCGTGGTCACGTGATGCGCGACCACCGCCTCCTCCACCCGCTCCTCGGTGGTCTCGGGGATGCCGCCCATGACCATGCGCACGCGGTAGCCGCCGCGGCGGGTGCGCACGCGGACGGCGCCGGGGTTCTTCAGCGGTCCGGCGGCGCGGAAGCCGAGGGAGTAGTAGGCGCCGAGGTCGTTGGCGATCTGGGAGAAGGCCTTGTCGGGCCGCTGGCCGATGAACGACGCGCCGCCGGACATGGCCGCCACGACCTGGTAGCCGGCCATCTTGGAGATCACGTTGGCGAAGTCGGCGGAGGTGTCGGCGAGCGACGTGCGCTCGACGGCGCCCGCGGCGTCTTCGTTCGTCCCGGGGTTGATGGCGTAGATGGGGACGCCCTTGCGATAGGCGACGGCGGCGAACTGGTGGAGGGCGCCGCTCATGCTGTAGCGGCCGGCCTCGTTCATGGGCTGGAAGCCCCGCGCGGTCTGGCGCAGCGCCGCCCCGCCGGTCTGTCCGCTCTCGACCTGCATCTTGAGCGTCTCCAGCATCTGGAAGATGTCGAAGCCGGGACTGGCGTCGAGGCCCTCGCCGATGAAGATCATGGCCTTTTTCTCCGGATAGCGGGCGAAGTCGCGCACGACCGCGGAGAGCAGGGAGAGGGAGTGCCGCGCATCCTGGAACACGCGCTCGGCGTAGGTGCGGCCCAGGGCCATGAAGTCGGCGAAGCGGTAGCGCAGCGCGCCGCCGCCCTGGCTGGAGATCTCCAGCATGCGCTGAAACTCCTGCTCGGTGCGCCGGCGGTCGATCTCCTGCCGGCCGATGGTCGACTCCTCGGCGATCGCTGCCAGGACGCGCTTGATCTCCCGCTTGTCGCCGCTCCAGTCCAGACGGGGCGTGAACGCGCCGGAGAGGATCGAGACCAGCACCAGGTCTCCGCTGCGGACGCTGCGGTCGACGAACTCCTGCGCCGCGGCCATGGCCGGGCGACGGTTGCGCATGGTCAGGGAGTTGTTGTCGATGACGAAGAGCAGGCGGCGCAGCGGCGGGGTCGTGACCTGCGTTGCCGGCTCCGCGGGCCCGGGCGCCGGCGTGACCGCGGACGGCACGACGACGCTGGTCGCTGGATCGCTGTACTCGGAGAAGTTCGTGATCTCCTGCGGCTTCCCGCCGACGAGGATCTCGAAGTCGTCCCTGGTCAGTCCCCGCACGCGGTTGCCTTTCCCGTCCGTGACGACGACGTCCACGCTGGTGACGGCCACCTCGATGGTCTCGGTCACCTGCGCGAGCGCAGGAACGGTGAGGAAGAGGAGCACGCCGATGCGGGAGAGCATGGAGAATTGTAGGCGCGCTAGAAGCCCTCGAGCAGATTCGTCACCAGCCCCTCCGCGAAGCGCACGGCGATCTCCCGGATCGCCCGCGTCTCCTGGTCGAAGGCGTCGGTGCTGTCGAGGTTGACCTCGTAGTTCTCGGTGAAGCGGTACTGGTCGTTCTTCCAGAGGACCTTGTCCTCGTTGCGGTGGTCGAGGAGCTCGATCTTGGCGGTGATGGAGATCTGGTAGCGCGTGGCCCGGCCCTGCTCGAAGGCGATGGGGAAGATGTTGAAGCTGTCGATCGAGCCGCGCAGGATGGCGTGGGCCTCGGCCGGGTTCCTGACCAGCTGCAGCCGCCCGCGGGAGACGAACTCCTCGGCCACGGCCTGGGTGACGCGCTGCTCGAGCTCGACGCGGGTGGTGCGGTTGACGAAGGCGGGGACCTCGATCGTGCGGATGGAGGGATCGAGGAAGTTGCTGCGGCCGACCAGGGCGTAGCCGCAGGAGACGAGGGTCAGAGTGCCGGCGATGAGGACCTTCTTGAGCATCGCCGGCACTCTAGCAGAGCTACTTTTTGTACGTCACCCGGACGGCGAGGTCGTCTATCTTCTTGTTGCCCTTCTTGGACAGCTCTTCGAACTTCTTGTAGTCGTACTCCCAGATCAGGGTGTTGCCTTCCTTGCGGTCGGCGTTGTGGGAGACGACCTCGAAGGGCGCGGTGATCTTGTAGGCCACGCGCAGCTTGTTGAAGGCGTCCTTCATCATCTTCTCGGTGTCCTTGTCCAGCTTCGGTCCGCCCTCGGCCTCTTCCTGGACCTTCTCGGTCGGATTCTGGGGCTTGGTGCGGATGGTGAAGGTCTTCCCCTCGTCCACGACCTCCAGGCCCTCGAACGGCGTGTCGACCATGCTCTTCTTGGTCGGATCCTGTTCGGCGTCCTTCGACTGCGGCAGCTTGACGTCGACCAGGCGGCCCACCTTGTCGAAGCCGAACTTGAAGCGGGAGTCCATGCCGAACTCGCGCTCCTCGACCTTGAAGTCCAGGAGCTTGACCCCCTCGGGCATGTCCTTCTGCAGCTCCTTGAGCGTCGGCATCTTCTCGTCCGACTTCTTGGAGGTCGCGGACTTTTTGAACTCGGCCTTGGCCGCCGCCAGCTCCGCGGCGGTGAGGGCGCCCTTCTTCCCGGCCATCTCCTTCTGCATCTGAGCCATGATCACGACCATGGGCTCGAGATCGATGCCCAGGTGAAAGTCGGCGGTGCCGGACATGTCTTTCTTGAGCTCGATCGACTGTTCGATTTCGAAGCAGCCGGTCAGCAACACCATGAGTGGAACGAGAACCAGAGCCGTACTGCGCATGTGACCTCCTGTTGTCAGCGGACGACGATGTTGACCAGCTTACCCGGGACGTAGATCTTTTTCACGACCTCCTTCCCGGTCACCCACTGCTGGATCTTGTCGCTGGCGGACACCGCCGCGTAGACATGCTCCTCCCGAGGAGGGGCCGCCACTTCCACCTGTCCGCGCAGCTTTCCGTTCACCTGAACGGCGATGGTGATGCGGTCTTCCTTCATCAGCTCGGGATCGGCCACCGGCCAGCGCGTCGTCAGGAGGAACCCCTCGTGGCCGAACATCGACCACAGCTCCTCGGTCACGTGCGGCGCGAAGGGGTGGAGCAGCGCGAGCAGGATCTCGTAGGGCTCGCGCAGGTTCTTCTCCCCCGCGGCGAGGGCGTCGCCGATGGCGTTGGAGAGCTCCATGAGGGCAGAGATGGCGGTGTTGAATTCGAAGCGCTCGATGCGGTTGGTGACGGCGTCGATGGTCTGGTGGGTCTTGCGGATCACGTGGAGCGGCGCGCTCTCAGCGCGCCGGCCCTCGGCGGGCTGAGAGCCCGCCGCTCCACTGATCTGGATTCCCTGATTCCACACCCGTCCCAGGAACCGGAACGCGCCCACCACGCCCTCGTCGGACCAGGCGGCCTCCTTCTCCGGCGGGGCGATGAAGAGCGTGTACACGCGCTCGGTGTCGGCGCCGTAGCGGGCGATGAGCTCGTCCGGCGGGACGACATTGAGGCGCGACTTGGACATCTTCGTCACCTCGGACGTCAGCTCCTCGTCGCCGCGGTACGGCTTGTCGCCGCGCCACTGGACCTCGTCCGGCGAGACCCACGCTCCATGCGGGTCCTTGTAGCCCTCCTTGGTGATCATGCCCTGGTTGAAGAGGCGCGCGAAGGGCTCCTCGAAATTGATGAGGCCCATGTCGTAGAGCGTGCGGGTGATGAAGCGCGCATAGAGCAGGTGCAGGATGGCGTGCTCGATGCCGCCGATGTACTGGTCGACCGGCAGCCAGCGGTTGACCAGCTGCGTGTCGAAGACTTTCGCGTCGTCGCGCGGGGTGATGAAGCGCAGGAAGTACCACGACGAGTCGACGAACGTGTCCATCGTGTCCGTCTCCCGACGCGCGTGCCCCCCGCACTGCGGGCAGGTCGCGCTCACGAAGGCCTCGTGTTTGGCCAGCGGGTTGCCCTCCCGGCCGGTGAACGGCACGTCCAGCGGCAGCGTGACCGGGAGCTGCTCCTCCGGCACGGGCTGGAGGCCGCAGCGGTCGCAGTAGATCATCGGGATGGGCGTGCCCCAGTAGCGCTGGCGCGAGATCAGCCAGTCGCGGAGGCGGTAGCGGATCGTGCCCTTGCCGATCCCGCGCTCCTCGATGATCTCGATGATGCGCTCGATCGCCTTCGGCACGGGCAGGCCGCTGATCGGCCCGGAGTCGATGCTCACGCCGCTGCCGTCCTTGAACGTGAAGGCCTGGTCCGCCGGCGCGTCGCCGGACACGGGCTTGATCACCTGGCGGATCGGCAGCCCGTACTGCTTGGCGAACTCGAAGTCGCGCTCGTCGTGCGCGGGGACGGCCATGATCGCGCCCGTGCCGTACTGCATGAGGACGAAGTTGCCCAGCCAGATCGGGATCTCTTCCTCGGTGAAGGGATTCACCGCGTACCTGCCGGTGAAGCGCCCCTCTTTCCCCGCCTCCTGACGCTCGAGGTTCGTCTGATTGCGCACGCCGGCGATCCACTGCTCGACGGCCTCGCGGTCGGGCGCGTCGGCGATCAGCTTCGCCACGTCGGGATGCTCGGGCGCGAGGACCATGAACGTCGCGCCGTAGATCGTGTCCGGGCGGGTGGTGAAGACGCGGATCGGGTGGCCGAGGAGGGGAACGGAAAAGTCGACGTCGGCGCCCAGGGAGCGGCCGATCCAGTTCCGCTGCATCAGCTTCACCTTCTCCGGCCAGTGCTCGAGCGTGTCCAGGCCGGAGTCGAGGCGATCGGCGTAGTCGGTGATCTTGAGGAACCACTGCGCGAGGTCGCGCTGCTCGACCACCGCCCCGCAGCGCTCGCAGCGGCCGTCGATGACCTGCTCGTTTGCCAGCACGGTCTGGTCTTGCGGGCACCAGTTCACCGGCGCCGTGCCGCGGTAGGCCAGCCCGCGCTTGTACAGCTGCAGGAACAGCCACTGGTTCCAGCGGTAGTACTCCGGCTCGCAGGAGGCGATCTCCTTCGACCAGTCGTAGAGGATGCCCCATCGCCCGAACTGCCGCTTCATGCGGGCGATGTTGCCCAGGGTCCACTCGCGCGGATGGGTGCGCTTCTTGATGGCGGCGTTCTCGGCGGGCAGGCCGAACGCGTCCCAGCCCATCGGATTGAGCGCGGCCCGGCCCTGCATGCGGAAGTAGCGATAGAGCGCGTCGCCGAGGATGTAGTTGCGCCCGTGGCCGACATGGAGGTCGCCTGACGGGTAGGGAAACATGTTCAGCATGTAGAGCTTCTCGCCCGGCGCGGAGACGTCGATCTCCGCCACCCGCGCCTCGGCCCAGCGCTCCTGCCACTTCGGCTCGATTTCCGTGGGTCGGTAATTCATAGGGAGGCGCAGTATAACTGCCGCTCAGCGCATGACTCTCCGCCTCACGCCCTTGATCGCCGCCGGGGTATTTCTGCTGCTGACAGCGCTCGAGCTGGTCCGCCCGCTGCGCGTCTCCGTGGAGCCGAAATGGCGCCGCGTGGCGCGCAATCTCGCCCTGGCCGCGGTCTCCTACATCCTGCTGATGGCGCTCCAGGCGCCGGTGCTCCTGCCGTTCGCGCAGTTCGTCGAGCGCGAGGGATGGGGACTGGCGAACGCCTTCGCGATGCCGCGCTGGCTCGAGATCGTGGTGGCCGTCCTCGTCCTCGACTACACCCTCTGGGTCTGGCACTGGCTGTGTCACAGGGTTCCCTTCCTCTGGCGCTTTCACCTCGTGCATCACGTCGACCGCGACCTCGACGCCTCCACCGCCCTGCGCTTTCACTTCGGGGAGCTGCTGCTCTCGATCGGCGCGCGCTGCATCCAGATCGCCCTCGCCGGCGCGGACGTGTTCTCACTCCTTCTCTGGCAGGCCATCCTCTTCGTCTCCATCCTCTTCCACCACTCGAACCTGCGCCTTCCGGCGTGGATCGAGCGGGTGCTGGTGCGCCTGATCGTCACGCCGCGCATGCACGGCATCCATCATGACCAGCACCGCGAGAACACCGACAGCAACTGGTCGAGCATTCTCACGATCTGGGACGTGCTCCATCGCACGCTCCGGCTGAACGTCCGCGACGAGAGCGTGCGCATCGGCGTCCCGGCGTGGCAAAACCCGGGCGAGATCACCCTCGGGCGACTGCTGGTGCTTCCGTTCCTGCGCCGGCGCGACGACTGGGCGGATACGGACTAAGTCTCGTACACGAACGTCACCGGCCCGTCGTTCTCCAGGGCCACGAGCATCATCTCCCGGAAGCGGCCGGTCTTGACCTCGAGGCCGGTCGCGCCGAGCTCGCGGGTGAAGAGCTCGAAGAGCATCCGCGCCCGCTCGGGCTCCTCGGCCTGATCGAAGCTCGGACGCCTGCCCTTCGCGATCGATCCGGCGAGGGTGAACTGGGAGACGGCCAGGATCGCCCCACCGGCCTCGCTCACGTCGCGGTTCATCTTCCCCGCCTCGTCCGCGAAGATGCGCAGCTCGCGGATCTTCTTCGCCGCGTCGCGCATGGTCTGCTCGCCGTCGCCTTTCTCCACCGCGCCGAGGACGAGGAGACCGG
>JBIOTX010000182.1:0-32877 GCA_044866315.1 Thermoanaerobaculia bacterium
GCCCGCCGACCCGATTCGGCGGGCTAAGAGCCCGCCGCTCCACGAAGCTCCCGGAACAGCTCCACCAGCTCCGCCGGCCGGTAGTTCGCATTCAGGCCGCTCGGATTCGGCAGCACCCAGATCCGCGTCGCGCCGATGGTCTCCTGCTGCAGGCCCATCTTCGCCTTCGGGCGGGCGAAGGCCGTCCGGTATGCGCCGATGCCGACGACGGCGAGATAGCGCGGCCGGAAGCGCCGCACTTTTTTCTCTAGGATCGCGCCGCCCTCCACGAGCTCCTCGGCGGTCAGCTCGTCGGCCGCGTTCGTGGCCCGGGCGACGATGTTCGTGATCCCGCAGCCGTATTGCAGCAGCTCCTCTTCCTCGAACGGCGAGAGCTGGCGCGGGGTGAAGCCGGCGCGGTGGAGCACGGGCCAGAAGCGGTTGCCGGGCCGGCCGAAGTGATGACCGATGGCGGCGGTGTAGAGGCCGGGATTGATGCCGCAGAAGAGGACGGAGAGACCGGGCGCGATGATGTCGCGGACGGTCTTGTTGCGGGCTGCGGCGAGATCGGCCTTCGTGGGGCTCAGAAGTTCAGCGCCAGCCCGCCGAGGTACTTCTTCGACGAGCCTGCAGCGGTGAGGCTGTCGACGAGATACGGCGAGTTCTCCGCGCGCGCGAGCTCGAGGCCGAGGAGCAGCTTGAGGTCCACCGGCAGGTAGAGCGACTGGGCCATGCGCAGGTTGATGCGCTCGGCGCGATAGTCGTCCTCGCCGTTGTCCCGCGGCTGCTGGATCTCGCGATAGGAGATCACCAGGGTGGTCCCGGTCGGGGTGAACGTCGACTGCAGGTCGCCGGTCACGTAGATCTTGTCGCCGCCGGTCGCCGCCGGATGGCTCTGCGTCGCCGTCCCGGCCGTGGTGGCTACGTCGATGGCGAAGCGGTTGCCGAACTCGCGGCGGTAGGCGACGCGGATATCGCGGCGCACGTCGCCGGTGTCGATGGACAGGCCGTCCCAGAACTGGTCGTAGTCGGCGAAGACCACGCGCAGCGGCGAGTCGACCTCGGTGATGGTGGCGATGGCCGACAGGCGGTTCTTCCCGTCCTTCCCGGTCACGATCCCGAACGTGTACGTGTACTTCGGCAGTACCCGCGCATCCTCGGACCAGAAGACCAGGCTGGGCAGGACGAACGAGGTCGTGTCGCGGTCGAGCACCTTCACCATGGCCGAGCCGACGATGGAGGTGTTCTCGGTGACCTTCCACTCCGCGCCCGTGCGCGGGGCCCACTCCTGGCCGTCCGCGCCGATGCGGCTGGCCATGCCGTAGTGCAGGATCATCGAGGGCACCAGGGTGATCGTGCCGTTCGCGGCCACGTTGGCCACGCGCAGCGGCTCGGACAGCGAGTCGACGCTCTCTTGGGTCACCCGGATGGAGACGCCGAGGTCGTTGCGGCGGGTCTGGAAGACGGTGGTGTTGCCGGCGACCTCGATCAGGTTCGAGCCGAGGCCCGAGCCCATCGGGGCGTCGCGGAAGAGGTTGTCCTGTTCGAAGTAGCGGACCTGGACCTTGGCCGAGCCGCGCTGCCACTCGAAGTTGTGGGCCCGGACGTCGGCCTCGCGGGCGTTCTCGCCGTCGGCGTACATCCACGAGCTCTTCGTCGAGGCCACGCGGTACGTCTGCGTCGCCGAGGGACGGACCTCGACGAGCATGTTCCCCGACTCGGCGACCGGCCGGCCGAAGCGCACGTCGTCGGTCGGATCCTCGAAGCGCTGCAGATTGCCGCGGATACCGACCTGCCAGCTCTCGCCGATACGCGTCTGCACGCCGAGGGCGGTCTGGGCGTAGGCGGTGTTGGTAGCCTCGTTGGTCACGCCGGTCATGGAGATCATCTCCCCGCGGAAGCGGGGGATCTCGTACGACGCGACTGCGACCGGGGTGAGAATGGCTTCCACTTCCCGGAGCACGTCCGGCGGCAGCGAGCCGCGGAGCTCCCAGATCTCCTGGTTGGCGGTGCGCTTGGTCTTCTGCTCGCTCTCCAGCTTCAGAGCCACGCGGTGGCTCGGCCGGGAGGGCACGAGCGTGGCGATAGCGGGCAGGAAGCCCTGTTTGACGGCGATGATCTTGTACACCCCGGCCCGGAGCGCGGGGAGCGAGAACGTGCCGTCGGCGGCGCTGTAGGTCTGGGCGGAGGTGAAGGTCTGGACGTTGAGGGCGATGACCAGGGCGTCAGCGACAGGGCGGGCGGCGTTGGTGACGGTGCCGAGAACCTGGAGCGCGGCGGGGATCGGAGCCTCCGATTGTGCGGGCACGGCGACGATGATCATCGCGGCCGCCAGGGCGAATGCTCGAAACCGCATATACCTCCTCCGTCAGTACTCCGACTTCTGGTTAGGGAACGCCTCCGTCAGCCACCCCGCTTCCCACAGCCCAGTCTCTCCGAGGCGTGGATGCAAAGTGCATCGTACACCCGTCCGCGTTTGGGGATGCGGCTGTAACAACCTGGTAACCAGCACCATTTTGTGGAGCGGCGGGCTCTCAGCCCGCCGAGGCCGACAGGCTGAGAGCCTGTCGCTCCACGTTCCTCTCCTAGTCCCGCACCCGGTGCACGCGAAGCAGGTTCGTCTTTGCCCTCTGGTAGATCGGCGACCCCATCAGCAGGACCAGGCGGTCGCCCGGGCGGGCGATGTCCTTGGCCAGAAGGTAGTCGTCGACGCGGTCGACGATCTGCTCGTGGTACTCCCCCGCGTCCTTGAGCACGAACGGCTGCACGCCCCAGAGGAGGTTCATCCGCCGGGCGACCCAGCTCGAAGGGGTCAGGGCGATGATCGGCACCTTTGGCCGGAACTTCGACATGAGGCGGGCGGCGAAGCCGGTCTGGGTGAAGACGACCAAGTACTTGGCGTCGAGCTGCTCGGCGGCGTAGTTGGCCGCGCCGGCCAGGGCGTCGGTGAACTCGTCGCTCTCGGAGATCTTCCGGAACGGCTCCCGGGCCCACTGGAGATCGACGTGCAGCCGGTTGGCCTCGGCCGTAAAGACGATGCGCGCCATCATCTGCACGGCCTCGACCGGGTACTTGCCCGAGGCCGTCTCCGCCGAGAGCATGACCGCGTCCGAGCCGTCGAAGATCGCGTTGGCCACGTCCGAGGCCTCGGCCCGCGTGGGCCGCGAGCTCACGGTCATCGACTCCAGCATCTGCGTGGCGGTGATGGCGAACCTCCCCCACCGGCTGGCGCGGATGAGGACCTTCTTCTGGATCACCGGGACGACTTCCGGCGGCAGCTCCACGCCCAGGTCGCCGCGGGCGACCATCACCCCGTCGCTCACCTCCAGGATCTCGTCCAGGTTGTCGATGGCCTGCGGCTTCTCCAGCTTGGAGATGACGTTGATCTCGGTGCCGCCGTGCTCGCGCAGCAGCTCGCGCAGATCGACGATGTCGCTCTTGCGGCGGATGAACGACGCGGCGATGTAGTCGAGCTGCTGCTCCACGGCGAACTTCACGTCCGCGCGGTCCTTCTCCGTGATGGCGGGGATGGTCAGCTCCGAGTCGGGGAAGTTCATCCCCTTCTTCGAGGAGAGCGGCCCCCCGTGGAGGACGCGCGTGGTGACCTTCGTGTCGTCCACGCCCGTCACCACCAGCTCGACCAGGCCGTCGTTGATGAGGATGCGCTGGCCGATGCGGACCTCGTTCGGCAATGGCGTGAAGTTCGTCGAGACGATGCTGGCGTTGCCGAGCACCGGCTCGGTGGTAATAACGAACGTCTTGCCGGTCTCGATCTGCTGCACCCCGTCCACCTCGCCGATGCGGAGCTTGGGCCCCTGGATGTCGCCGACGATGGGGACGTACCGGCCGAGCTCCGTGGCCACGTCCCGGACCGTGTGCACCACCCGGGCGTGGTCCTCGTGCTTGCCGTGGGAGAAGTTCAGGCGGACGGCGTCCACGCCCGAGGTGAGGAGGCGATAGATGACCTCCTCGCTGCTGCTCGCCGGCCCGAGTGTGGCGAGGATTTTCGTCCGTCGCATAATGCGCGGCGCAGTCTATCAATGAGATCACCGCAGCCCATCCTCACCGCCCCCCTCTTCGCTCCGCTGCACGACGAGCTCATCGCGTTGCTGCGCGGCCTGCGTGACGACGAGTGGAGCGCGCCGACCGCGGCGGGCGCGTGGACGGTGCGCGACGTCGCCGCGCACCTGCTCGACACCGCCATTCGCCGCCTCTCACTCCAGCGCGACGGGCACGTGCCGCCGGGCGTGTTCGAGCCGAACGAGACCAACCGCGAGTGGGTCGTGGCCGCGCGGCGGCTCAGCCCGCGCATGGTCATCGAGCTGATGGAGCGCTACGGCCGGGAGAACGCGGAGTACCTGGCCTCGCTCGACCCTCACGCCACCGCCCAGTGGAACGTGGCCTGGGCCGGCGACGAAGAGTCGCCGGTGTGGTTCGATGTGGCCCGCGAGCTGACCGAGCGCTGGCACCACCAGCAGCAGATCCGCGACGCCACCGGACGCCCGCCGCTGTACGACCGTTACCTCGCGCCGGTGATCGCGACGTTCGTCCGCGCGCTGCCGCACACCTATCGCGACGTCGACGCGCCCGCGGGCACCGCGGTCGCCGTGCGCATCGACGACGGCGCCTGGACGCTGGTGCTTGGAGGGCAGGCGTCCCGCCTGCCCGCGCCGGGCGTCCCGCCCGGCGCTGACGACCGCGCCGCGGGACGCGGCGCGGAGGCGGGCGAGACGCCCGCCCTACAACGCTGGACGCTCTACGAAGGCGCCGCCGACGGCGCCACCACGACGGTCTCGCTGCCCGGCGATCGCGCCTGGCGGCTGTTCACCAAGCAGAAGATCGATCCGCGGGCGGAGGTCACAGGCGACGCGCGTTATGCCGAGCCGATCCTCGGCATGACTTGCATCATCGGTTGATCCCCTCACCAGGGCCCGGCTGCCTTACGGCATTCACTGCCGTCCTGACCTCCAGCATCCACGCTTTCTCTTTTTCATCGGGCTGGTAGTCGAGGGCTTCGCCTTTCTCGATCATCTTCGCTGCCGCATCGGCTTTCCCCGTCTTGAGACTGGCATCGGCGGCCAGGACGTACTGCTCCCAGGCCTTCGCTTTCTCGCCCGTATGCTCGTATACCCCCGCCAGATCGGCATGAACGCCGGGAAGAATGGGGGCCTTGTTCTGCCCGCGAAGGGTCTGGTAATCGCGGAGTACAGCAGCATGATGAAAGGCCGCCGTGCGCGGATTCGAGTCCGGCCCCCACTGCTCCCGGAGCGAGAAGATCGCGCCCAGGGTCGAGTGCAGGCGAAGCCGGGGCCAAATGTCGGCGGAGGCAGGGGGCTCGCCGTTCCGCACGAACAGCTCGTCGATCATGCGATCGAACAGCTTCTCGCTGTCGACATCCTTCCAGTCCATGAGATGAGAGGCCAGGAGAGCCATCGAATCGAGGTTGGTCCGATCCAGCTTCCACGAGGCGATGTAGCGCGCTGCTCCCTGCCGCTGTTCCTCACCGGTGTTCATCCACAACGCCGCGTTCTTGAGGAGGAGGGACAGATTGCGCCGCTCCTCGGGAGTGTTCCAGCGCGCGAAGATCTCTTCGAAGTTCGCATCAAAGGACATCGGCAAGTCGCCCTCGTAGACGAGCAGGAGCTGCGCGAGCTTCTCCCGGGCCGAGCCATCGATCCCGGCGGCAAGAAGTTTCAGCCGCGGCATCCATTCCAGCCTGATCGACAGATCGTCGACATTCGTCGCCCGCATCATCCAGCGCACGAACAACTCGATCAGACGCTCCATCTCCGCGGAATGTGCGTGCCACGGTTCCATTTCCATGGCCGCCTTGATGAAGTCGTACGCCTGGGTGAGTCGATCCCTCTCGACCAGCAGCTCGATCAGCGCCATTGCCTCGTGTGCGGCACGCTCCGACGGGAATCCCTTGACCAGTGAGAACGTCACCTTCGCTGCTGCGTACGACGGACCCCTCTCCATCGCGGAGCGATACTTCGCCAGCGCCTCGTCGAGTAGCCCGGCCCGCGCATGCGCAAGCGCGAAGTTGTACAGGTAGAACGATGCCGTCTCGGGCTCGACGCTCGCGAGGTCCTTCTCCCCCTCCGTGAAGACCTCGAGGGCATTCAGAACATCCCCCCGGTCGAGGAGAAAGACGGCGTAGTCGTTATGAGTCTTGAGCGAGGTTTTGCCGACGGCCTCTGTCAGCGCGCGCCGATACGCAGTGTCGACCTGCACCGCAGTAGCGGCATCGAGATTGACATTCGCCCAGCCTCCGCGCACCGCCTCGGCCAGTGCCAGGAATGCATCGACGCGCTGCTCCGGCCTCGTCGCCGCGTCGACCGCAGCCTGATAGCGCGACACGGCCTTTTTGGTCTTCCCGAGCAGGTGGGCGTCATCGCCCTCCTTCATCAGCTGTTCGAATTGCTGCCCCGCCACCGCCTGCGCCAGCAGCAGAAGCACGGCCGCAACCGCGCGTCTCATCGGCCACCCTTTTGTTCTTCGGCCATGTGCATCCCGAGAGGACTGATGCTCTCCAGAAAAACGGCGATCGGCTTCAACGCCCGAACCTCCCGTTGGGCCGACCGGACCGACACCGTTTCCTCTCCGATGATTCGGACCAGCGGCTTCACGACCAGACCCTTGAAGCTCGGCCGCGGTGGATCCGGGTAGTCCACGCCGTCATCGAGGGCCTCGGAGCGCAACGTCGTGGAGCCCTCGCACTCGATGCGCATGATCGCTTTGACCAGCACTTTCGAGTCCTCCCAGCGCAGGGGAAGGACCATCCGCAGGTCTTCCTGACGGCCGCGTGGATTGAGCCATTTGCCGGTCGTGGCCAGAGGCACGGCTTTCATCTGGTCGAAGATGGCGTCCGGGGGCTGGAGCAGTTTCTCCGCCACTCTTGCGCCGATCTCCTGGGCCACGCTGCGGCGATCCGGGTAGCCGCCCTGCAGTCCGAGCTCGCCAGGTTCCAGCCAGACCGCGTCCCAGGTCTTGTACGTCCGCGCTCCTTTCCGGAGAGCCAGGTGGAAGACGTGGCGTCCGCCCCTGGCATCGACGTGGAACGCCAGCGTGTAGTCGTTCGCCCCCGGAGCAACGGCGGTGTACTGCCACTGCGGGAGCTGGCGGCGCAGATGGCCGACAATGGCCTCGGCGATCTGATTCTGAACCGCGACGGGATCGGCGTATCGCGTGGCCATCATCGGCACGTCGATCCTGAACGTGACGTGCACGTCGATCGAAGCGCTCGCCGAAAATGCGAACAGCAGAGTGGTGGTGAGGAGAAATCGCTTCACAGGCCGCACCTCGTGACGTTGGCGGGAGAAGCTACGACTTCGATTTCCTGCGGGAACCGTCGCTGCTTTGCGGGGAGCACGACCGCTTCCCCCGAGGCCATCTCCCGGAGCTGGTTCTCGGGGCTGAAGATGCAGACGCGGATACGATCGCCTTCGCGAAGCGGCCGGTCCGCGCCGACCCCTTTCGGCTGAAGCCATTGGAAAAAAGCGGGCGTCGCGCCGAACTGCCGCAGCCACTGGTCTTCGACACTCGAGGGCACGCGCACATCGGCCGACGAGCCGATCCAGATGCTCTCGCCCGCGTACGCGCCGGAGGGAATGCTCCCGTACTCCTCCCATTTCCGGGATGAGCCGAGAATCTGGACTTTGACCAGCGACTTCGGGGAAGCCTCGACGACGTCGGGGGCCGGTCGGGCCAGCAGGATCGGCTGGGCAGTGAACGACTGCGGAATGACGACGCTCGTCCGCCGGAAGTTGCGCAGCCGGACGGCCAGGTCCGGCAATCCCTCGCTCTTCAGGATCAGGTTTCGGCTGCCGGACAAGGACCAGAGCGACGCCTTCACCGTCGATCCGGGCGCGACTTCGATCGTCTCGATGACGCGCTCTCCATGGCGAATCTCCACGGCGCGCTTGCCGCCATCCCCCGGTCCGATCACCACGACCGTCCCATGGAGCGCGGCCCAGACCGCGCCGAGAATCGCCACCAGCAGGGCGTACGAGGTGGTCGCGCGTCCCAGGAGAACGCGCCGCTCCAACTCGTTCTGCATCTCGACCTTGCGCTCTTCGCGAATGAGATTCGAAAAAAAGGCGATCCAGGCGAAGATCCCGCCCAGACCGAGGAAGCCGCCGACGGCCGGGAAGAAATCGGTGAAGCGGAGCAGCCACCATGAGATGGCGACGCCCACGAACGCGATGGCGACGGCATTGCGCACGAGCAGACCGAGATCCGCGTGCTTCGGGCGGGGAAGCACGGGCGACACATCTTCCGGCAATTCAGCCGGCTCGGCATGGGCCGACATGATGAGGAGACCTCGAATCGATGATGTCCTTGAAGTATAGACGGATTCGCAGAACGATGTTCCCATGAACGTCTCACGCAATGCCGCCGGCGCGTTCGAGGTCGAGTTCGAGAGCGAAGAGGAGTTGCGCGAGGAGCACCGCGCGAACCTCGTCCATGGCGGCCTGCTCCTCCCGACCTCCGAGACCGCCGCGCCGCAGACGCAGGTGCAGGTGACCCTGCGCGGCCCGTCGGGCGGCGAGGCGTCCCTCAACGCCACCGTCGTCGCCGCGATGCCAAACGGGATCGCCCTCGCCGTGGCCGGCGATCCCGACGAGATCCTCAAGCGCCTGATCGGACGACCCGAAAACACCTGGGACCGCATGCGCGGCCTCTCCCAGATGGAGAAGCTGCTCCTGGCGGTGAAGGCCGACCGCACCGAGCGGTCCGTCCTGGTGCAGGACAACGATCCGCGCGTCCTCCTGTCCCTGCTCCGCAACCCGCGGATCACCACCGAGGAGGTGACCCGGGTGGCCAAGTCGCCGTACCTCAACTACCAGATCGCCGACGTGATCATGAAGACCACCCAGTGGATGAACAGCATCGACGTGCGGCTCGCCCTGATACGCAACCCCAAGACCCCGCAGGACTTCGCGCTGCGCATCCTGCCCTCGCTGCCGGAGCCGGAGATCCGGGCCATCGCCCGGGCCGGGACGAGCATGGCCCTCAAGACGGCAGCGATCAAGCGGTTGCAGGGGCGCTAAGACGCCGCCAGCGCCGGCTGCAGGGCCCGCCCCAGCACCTGGGCGATCGCGTCGACCTCTCGCACGCACTGCTCGAACGCCTCCGGCAGCAGCGCCTGCGGGCCGTCCGAGAGGGCCTCTTCCGGCTTGTGGTGCACCTCGATCAGCACGCCGTCCGCCCCGGCGGCGATGGCCGCACGCGACATCGGCAGGACCTTGTTGCGCTTGCCGGTGCCGTGGCTCGGGTCGACCAGGATCGGCAGGTGGCTGATGCGCTTGACCGCCGGGATCAGAGAAAGATCGAGGGTGTTTCGGGTGTGGTCCGCGAACGTCCGCACCCCCCGCTCGCACAGGATCACGTTGTAGTTCCCCTCGGCCATGATGTACTCGGCCGACAGGAGGAGCTCCTCGAGCGTGGCGGACATGCCCCGCTTGAGCAGGACGGGCTTGCGGGCCCGGCCAGCGCTCTTGAGGAGGGCGAAGTTCTGCATGTTGCGCGCGCCGATCTGGATGCAGTCGCCGTACTGCTCGACCAGCTGCACCGACTCGTGGTCGATGGCCTCGGTGACGATCGGCAGGTCGAACTCCTCGCGCACCCGGGCCAGGATCTCCAGCGCCTTCTCCCCCAGCCCCTGGAACGAGTAGGGCGAGGTGCGCGGCTTGTAGGCCCCGCCGCGGAAGAGCTGGCCGCCGGCCCGCTTGATCCGCTCGGCGATGGTCCGGGTCTGGTCGAGCGACTCCACCGCGCACGGTCCGCCGACGACGATCACGCCGTTGCCGCCGACGTCCACCCCGCCCACGTTGACCACCGTATCGTCCGGCTTGGCCTCGCGGCTCACCAGTTTGTAGGCGTGCGAGACGGGGATGACTTCCTTGACGCCGGGGAAGTTCTCCAGGACCTGGGGGTCGGCCTTGCCGCCGTGGCCGGTGACGCCGATGGCGGTGCGGTAGGCGCCGGGGATCGGGTGGGCGCGGAAGCCCATCCGTTCGATGTGCCGGACGACGGCTTCGATCTGCTCCGGCCGCGCAGCGGCCTCCATCACGACGAGCATGCGGACAGTTCTCCTGGACGACCTCGCCACCCTGCCGCGGAATCGCTGCCGCGCCGGCCGGCGTTGTGCGGTCCGTCAGTATAATCGAGCGTTCGATCACCCGATTCCGGAGACTTCCCGATGAAGAAACGACTCTTGCTTCTCGCGCTCGCGACTCTCGTCGCCGGGCAGGCCTTCGCGCGCTACGTCGTCATCCTCAAGGACAACACGCGCTACAACGCCAAGGCGAAGTGGACGGTGGTCAACGGCAAGGCGATCGTGAACCTCGAGAACGGCCAGAGCCTCTCGCTCGATCCGGCGCTGATCGACGTGGCCAAGTCCGAGCGGGCCACGAAGCTCGGCTATGACGCGACGGTGATCGACCTCAACCCCGGCGCCGCGCAGCAGACGCAGACCGCTACCCGCCAGCCCTCCCTCGGCGACTCGATCAGGCTCCGCCCTCGCAACAACCAGAACAACACCCCGGCGCCCGCCGCCCCGAAGCCGGCCACCCCCGCGCCCGTGACCACCAGCGGCGCCGGCGCGATGCCCGAGCGCGTCCTGGAGAACTTCGACCGCGCCTACGAGGAGCTGCGCATCTTCGAGAAGAAGATCGAGGCCACCGGCCCGCGGAGCATCAAGGCCACCCTGACCGTGGACACCGAGGACCGGGTCTTCCAGACCCTGTCCGCGACGTCGTTCCTGATGATGAAGAACGCCGGCGTCCAGGGCGCGCAGATCGACGTGGTCGAGCTGTTCATGAAGACCACCATCGGCGGCTCGGCCGGCCGCTTCCAGATGACCCGCGCCGACGCCGAGGCCATCGACAAGGCCCAGGGCGCGACGCGGCAGGCCGTGCTGCAGGATTACTTCCTGCGGAAGGTCATCTACTAACGGCGTCCGGTTTCAGTACCCGTGACCGCTGCATCCTGAACATTCGCGCACTCGCAGCGATAGATGTAGCCGTCGCCCTCGCGCTCCGGGCGCAGTGTGCACGATTGTGAGCCGTCCTCGCAGTGGCCGACACAGGTCACACAGTGGCAACCCTTCTGCGGATCCCAGATGAGCTCCGGATGGCAGTATTCCGGCGGTTGGTCGGTACACGAACAAAACTCGCGGTATCCACCACCACCCCCAAGCGGGAGACGCCGCGGCAAGCAATCCTGGGTGGCATCGTCGCATGCGCCAGAGCAACGAAGCACAAACCCACGGTCTGGCCGCCATTCGACAACTCCCTGACAACGTCCATTTGCTGGCATGGTCGCTCCTCTCTATCCTGATGAGAGGGATAACCAACGAGATTTCCCCCGCGCCGACGCCGCGGGCATCGACAAGGCCCAGGGCGGCGCACCAACAGGTGTCATTCCGAGCGTGAGCGAGGAACCTGGGCGGGTGGGCGGCACGAGGCTCGTGCCTGCCGCCCCGCCCACCCAGGTCCCTCGCTCACGCTCGGGATGACACATGGAGGTCGTATGAACGCGCTCAGCGATTGGGCCCTGAAGTTCGTCCGCTGGGGGTTCGGTCTCGGCACGGCGGGTTTCATCACCGGTTACCTGCCGCTGGGCCACTACCTGATGAAAGACTCGCTGCCGTCGTGTCCGGCGGCGCCGGTGCACGGACACACGATCCTGCTCAGCTTCGTCGGCATGACCTTGTTCGGCCTGGTCTATCTCGCGCTGCCGCAGTGGCTCGGGAGGACGCAACCGCCCCTCAAGCTCGTCCGCGCTCACTTCTGGCTCACCGTCATCGCCACGATCGGCGTCTGTCTCAACGGCACGATCGGCTATGAAGTGCTGGGCATGTTCGTGCAGCACGACTTCTACTACATCGGTGCGACCGGGCAGACCGTGCGCAATCTCTGGTTTGCCGTGGATGGGGTGTTCCTCACCATCTATGGCGCGGGATTCGGCGTGTTTCTCTACATCCTCATGAAATACACGACGTACGCTCGCGAATCGCTATTGGCTCACGATCCACTCGAGGACCGGATCGCGACCGGCGACCCAGTCCGCCCATGAGGGCAGGATCTCCTTGGCCGGCGCGAGCAGATCGTCGGTCGGCAGGAACTTGTAGTAGCGCGTCGAGTAGGAGATCTCCAGTTTCGAGTTGGGCAACCTCATCTCGTCGTTCTCGCTGTAGCTGTTCGGCCGCTCGGCGATGGTCTCCCCGACGAGGGTCGCCTTGGCCACGTCCCGGAAGTCGATCGCGTTCTTGAGGGCCGCCGAGAACGTGTTCGCCGAGGTGATGGCGTAGGCGCGCAGCTTCGGCCGGCGCGCCAGCTCGTCGACCAGGTACTTGCGGCCGACGGTGTAGTCGCCGCCGCCGTTCTGGCGCAGGTCGAAGACGATCTTCCGCACCGGATGGGCGTCGGCGAAGGACCAGAGCTCGCGCGACTTGGCCCGGAGGTTCTCGTAGGTGCGGAAGTTCACGTACAGCGTTCCGGAGTCGGCGAGCCACTCGTACCAGAGGCTCTCGCCCGGGCGCTGCCGGTACAGCGGCTGCGTCTGCGCGGCCAGACGCCACTGCGGCTTCGCTCCGTCCTCGAGGACGCGCAGCTCCGCCGTCCGCTCGGTACCGTCGTCCATGAGCACCGTGTACCGCGCGGACTCCGAATTCCGGATGATCCCCAGCCCGTGCAGGGCCTCGGCAACGATGAACCACTGCGGTATGCGCGTGACGATCAGCAGCTCGCTCTCGGCCTGGGGAATGATCGGCCGGATGCGCGCGGCCACATCGCCGATGGGCACGTCGTCGATCGTCGTCAGCCGCCCGCCCACGAGATCGGCGGCCGCTCCCGCGCCGCGGATGACGCGATACACGCCCTCGATCTGCGCGACCCCGATCGGAAAAGTGTGGACCATGCCCGGCTGCAGGTTCACGCGCGTGTGCCCGTCCCCAATCATCGCCGTCAGCTGCATCAGGCCCACGAACATCTCGTTGTCGTTCGCCTTGTCGGCCTTCGCCCGGAGCGCGGCGACCGCGGATGCGAACTGCTCGCGGGTGCTGTGGTGGAACGCGTTCTTGTGCCGCTTGGGAAGCTCGCGCGCGAGATAGTCGACGTCGGCGCGCCACTTCTCCGCGCTCATCGGAGGCATCGGCAGGCGGACGGCAAAGAGCAGCGCGCAGAGGACCGCGAGTTGTCGGATCATGCAGTCAGAACGCTCGAGGCCGACTCCCGGTTCCGTTTAGGAGTGCGGTGGCGCGAGCCACCGCTTTCGGATCGCAGAGCGGTGGCTGGCGCCACCGCACTCCTAAAGCTCTACGTCCTCCTCCAGACCCGAGTTCCACGACGGCGGATCGCTGGCCGGGAACGACTCGGCGATGGCCTCGTCGATGCGCTCATCCGCATCGAGCGGCCCCTCCGGCGACTTCATCGGATCGATGCGGCCGCCGCGCTCCTCCTGCCAGTCGGGTCTGGGCGTCTCCTGCATGGGGTGATGTGGGGCAAGAAACAAGCCCGGGGGGCACGGGGGCACGGGGGGGGGAGGCCGGTGCTACGCTCCCCTCGTGTTCCGGATCGACCCTCTGACTCGCGCCGGCGTGGACGGCCGCAGCCGCGTCCACGATCTCGTCCGCAGCGATGTCGGGCGGGCGGCCGAGGAGGCGCGCAAGATTCAGCATCCGTGGTATCGCTGCCAGAGTCTGGCGGCGGTCGCGGAGGTTGTGAAGTTGGACGCCGGGGCGGCGGCGATGCTGCGCGAGGCCCTCGCCGCCGCGCACGAACAGACCGAGCCGAACCGGGTCGTCTCGGTGGCGTCCTGGCCGATCAAGGTGATGATCCGGCGGCGGGTGGCCGGCGCCGAGACTGCCGTGGCGAAGCTGCTCGCGCTCATCGCCACCGAGCCGAATCCGATCCGGAGAGCGAACGCCCTCATCCTGCTGCTCGACGCGGTCTTCCCGGAGGAACGCCTGCGCGCACAGGTGCTGGAGCATCTGCTCGCGGCCCTGCAGGCGAGCCGCGGCTGGAAGAGCCGGCGACTGCTTCAGTTCACGGCCGGCATCATGGTCGCGGAGAGCGTGGCGGCCGCGGAGCGGATCTGCGCGCTCATCCCGCCGAGCAAGGAAGCACGGCGGGCGTGGCGCATGGTTCAGTCGGACGGAGTTGCGCCACTCGGTGCCGGGGTCTAGATTGGGGCCGTGCCGGTCCCGACTCTCGAGTTCGGCCTCTTCATCGCCTATCTCGTGCCCGGGCTGGTTGCGCTCTACGGTCTGTCCCTCGTGATCCAGCCCGTGCGGAAGCTCTTTCAACACGGCGATGACCCGTTCGGAGTCGGGAGCGCCATCATGCTCACGCTGGTCGCTCTCGTCGCCGGACGGCTGCTGAGCATTGGACGCGCGGCATTGATCGATCCGACGTTCCGAGTGGCCGTCCCTGGGGTCGATTGCCACAGAGCGCCCCATTGGGGCAGCATCAGGCCCGTCCAGCCGGACTACCGGCAGCTCACCGACAACGGCAGGCGGGAAGCATTCAAGCTGGCCGTTTCCAATGAGCAGCGACCGTATCAGTTCGGGGGCAATACGGCAGTTGCCGTGATCATCGCCGTCATTTCCTGGATCGTCAGCGAGCGCCGCGCCGGGGGACGGCTGCGCACGATGATCCTGGTCGCGCTGACGAGCCTGATCGTCATCTTTTCCCTCTATGGAGGGGCGCGCGTCTCTCACTATCGATACGCGCAAGCGCTGGCGGCTCTGAACGGTCAGGAATTCCGGTCCTTTTCGGCATCCGGAGCTCCCTGCCAAAGCGGCGGCATCACCGCCGCACTCCAAACTACCCCTGCCAGCCGTCGTCCGCCGTCGGTCCGTAGATCGACGGCACGGGTTGGTCATTCAGGCGCGCAAGTGCGCCGAGGGCGGAAACCTAGGTCACCTCACTTCCCTTTTTCAACCTTGCCCGAACGTGCTTCAAGCACTATTCATTGTGTTGCGGTCAGCACTAAGAGGTGAAGCATGGCTCAGCAACCTCCCGAATGCGATCAGGTTCTACATTCGCTCGTTCTCGCGAACTATCGCGCGGCGGTGGCGTCGGTGATCGCCGATCCTGCGACAGTGGAATTCGTGGAGCGTCTCTTGCGAAGTCGCGACTCATTCGCTGTGCGCGACTACGACGCAGCGACACGTCAACTCGATGACATAGTCGACCTTGTTGCGCTGACGAATGCGGCCGAGGCATCGCCACACGCCGGAGCTGCGGTTTGCGATCTTGTCCAGTCGACAATCCGCGTTCCTCTCCTCGAGCTTCAGGGATTCTTCATGCTCGGGTTCAAAGAGGCTCTGTCAGCTGCCGGGTTGAAGGCCCTCGCGAATATGCTGGTGGTCTATGCGAACGATCAATACGCAAAAGCCGAGGCAGAAAGCAAGAAAGGCGGCGCGGAAGGCGAAGGAGCGAAGCTGCGCAAGAACAGGATTGCGAATGCCATCCTGAAACTGAAGGCAGCCGCCGACTCGGCCGACACCAAGCTCGCCGAGGCCAAAAGTATCGTCAATAACGCGATGCGGGACTTCAATCTTGGAACTGCTGCGAACTTCGTCGCCTCGGTGGCCCACTTCGGCATCGTCGAGGCGTTCACATTCATTTTGGAGTTTCCCGCGTTTATCACCGGTCTGATCGAGATCGAGAAGGACGCGGAAAAGAAACGTAAGCTCGAGGCCCTGGCTGCAAAGGCGAAAAGGTTCCAGGATCGAGCAAATGCAGCAACGACCGATGATGAGAAAAAGAAGATCAATGACGAATTCAAGAAGTTCATTGAAGACGAGGTGAAACCACTCATGCCGTAGAGGCTAGATCCTCCGGCGTGAGCCCCCCATGACTGTCTGGGGCACGCAAAGAGTACGTGTGATGCGCATTGCGAAAACTGCCGGATTCAATGGAAGAGCCGGTAGTCCGCGCTCAGCTCTCCTGCCAACCCTCGTCCGCGGTCGGTCCGTAGATCGACGGCACGCGCTGGTCGTTGAGGCGCAGGTACACGGTGAGCTGGCCGCGGTGATGGGCCAGGTGCGAGAACGTGTCCGCGATCATCTGGTAGCGAGGCTTTTCGTCGACCACGTTGCCACCCACGCGCAGCTGCCACGGCTTCATGAGGTGCTCCTCGGTCGTGCCGGACAGGGCGCGGCGGGCGTTCTCGACGCTCTTGTCGAAGAGGGCGAGGCGCTCGGCCGTATTGGCCGGCGAATGGCCGCCTCCGCCGCCGGCGAGGTCGAGGTGGTCCTGCTCGATCATCGTGGCCACCCAGCCGAACATGGTCGCCACGAGGGTGGTCATGTAGCCCAGGGGCATCGACTTCGGGTGCGGCTTCCAGTCGTCCTTCCCGTCCGGGACGCGCCCCAAGGCCTTGCGCGTGGCCGGGACCTCCCGGTCGAGTTGAGCGAGCAGCATGGCGGCGATGTTCATGGCCGCGAATCCTATCGCACCACTTCCACGCGAACGCCCCGCCCGAACGCCATCACGTAGCGGAAGTTGTGCGCCTCGGGGGTGGTGACAACGGTCTCGCCGGGGGCGAAGACGATCGGGCGCAGGCTCCACTCGATGAGCCCGAGCTCGCTCTCGACGTTGGCGAAGCGGATGTTGATGGCCCGGCTGGCGAAGTGAGGCTTGCTGAGAGTCAGGCGGACCTGGCCGCGGGTGAAGCCGAAGTCGAAGGCGGTGGCGCGGGTCTTCTGCGCCGAGGCCACGGCGACGCCGCTGACGGTGCGGATGGTGGGGAACTGGGCGATGACCGGAAAGGCCTGGCGCGGCTGCTGGACGTTCGCCGACGGGAGCTCGACGGCCCGACGGGCGATCGCCAGGTAGTTCCATCGCCCGATGGGCGGCTGCCCGACGACGAGCGGCGGCTCCCAGCCGAGGTCCGGCACGTCGCGCTGCGGCAGCGCGGGATGCCAGGCGCGATAGATCTTCCACGCGCCGTCGGTGACGAGCCAGTTCTGGGTCTCGGGGGCGATGTCGATCGAGGCCAGGAGGCCTCCGACGCCCTGCGGCGCACGGATGGCCACGACGATGCGGTTGCGTCCGGTCTTCACCAGCTCGGAGACGTCGTAGTGATCGAGGCTGCGGTTCTCCCCCACCAGCCGCCCGGCGACCTGCCGGCCGTTGAGGTAGACCGTGTACTCCGGATCGCCGGCGATCTTGAGGTGGGTGAAGAAGCGCCGCTCGGGCAGGACGAAGTCGCGCGCGGCGAAGAAGGCCACGGGCTCGTTGGCGCTCATCCGGTGCTGGGCCCAGATCCACCGGGCCTCGCCGGTGATGCCGAGGAATTTGTGGGAGTAGACGCCGTACAGATGCGCGAACGCCGCCGTGAAGACGAAGAGGAAGATGACGACGACGGCCAAGCGGCGGAGCAGCGCGCGATCGGCGGCGGTCATACGGATTCGACGCGCTGGCCGGTGCGGAAGGCCTCTTCGACAATGTCGGCGGCGCGGGCCACGCCCGGCATCCGCCGCATCAACGCGCTGCACGTTTGTGCCTTCCGCCGGTAGTCGCCGGCGAGGAGCTTCTCGACCATGGCTCGGACGCGCTTCGCACTCGCCCGCCTCGGCTCGAGCACCTCGCCCGCGCCGAGCCACTCCACCCGCCGGGCGGTGGCCGGCTGTTCGTTGGCCACCGGGAGGCAGAGCATCGGCAGCCCGCAGGCGAGCCCGCCGAGGACTGTGTTCAGGCCCGCGTGCGTGATCAGCAGACTGGCCCGCTCGAGGAGCGCCAGCTGCGGGGCGAACGGCACGACGATCGCGTTTGGCGGCACCGGCCCGTCCCATGTCGATCCGTCCCTGCCGAGGGACAACACGAGCTGGACCGGCAGCTCCGCGCAGCCCTCGAGGATGGCCTGGAAGACAGGCTGCAGGCGGTTCTGCATCGTCCCGAGCGAGGCATAGACCAGCGGCCGGCCGTCGAGCTTCTCCCACGGGAACGGGGGCGGCTCGCCCTCGCTCGTCGCGTCGTGCCACGGCCCGGTGTAGTGAAAGTGCGTCGGGAGCTCCGCGCGCGGATAGTCGAAGAATGAGGGCTGCTGGGCGATCTGGGCGAGGCCGGCCTCGAAGGTGGAGTCGAACACGAAAGGCGGGAGCCCGTGCCGGGCGCGGAACGCGGAGATCGTGCGGACGATGGGCCGCACCGCGAACCCCAGCAGCTGGTTCCCGGCCCGGTTGCGCAGGCGTGCCAGCAGGCCGCGACGGTAGCGCCAGCCGAGCACGCTCGGCGGGACTCGGGGCTCCTGGTTCAGCGCCAGCCCGTTACACACGATCACGAACGGAAGCCGCAGGACGTCGGCAATCGTGATCCCCGCCAGCGTCGCCTGATCGACGATCAGCGCCTCCACTCCCGCCGCCCGCAGGACGTCCGGCACGTCGCGCAGGAGGACCTCGGTGTGCATGCGGAAGATCTCCCCGCTCATCTTCAGGGCGGGCAAGCCCTGGAGCTCGGCGAGCTGGTCGAGCGCCCGTTGAAACACCCCCGACTCGTACTCGGGCAGGCCGACGGCGAGCCACTCGAGCCCGGAGCTCTCGGCCTTCCGCACGGCGTTCGGACTGCCGACCAGACCGACCCGGTGCCCACGGCGCACGAGCTCGCGTCCGAGCGTGGCGATGGGGTTAAGGTGGCCGGCGGAGGTCGGGCAGATCAGAGCGATGTACATCGCGAAGGATCATAGCGTGCACTAGAATCCGCGCCCGCGATGCGATCGGTAATCGTCATTCCTGCGCGGTGGGCCTCGACCCGCTTCCCCGGCAAGCCGCTCGCGCCGATCGCGGGCGTGTCGCTGATCCAGCGCGTGTACGAGCGCGCGGCGAAGTCGGCGCGCGCGAACGCGGTGTACGTCGCCACCGACGACGACCGCATCTTCGGCCACGTCCTCGACTTCGGCGGGAAGGTGGTGCGTCCCGAGGGGGAGTTCCAGAGCGGCACGGACCGCACCGCCGCGGCGCTGCCGATCCTCGAGTCGATGGAGAAGAGCCCGTTCGACCTGATCGTCAGCGTCCAGGGCGACGAGCCTCTCATCGACATCGGCTCGGTGGATGCGCTGATCGACCGCCTGTCGACCTCGGTCTCGGGCATGGCCACCCTGGCCTGCCCGCTCCAGTCGGACGAGGCCTACCACGCCCGCGACGTGGTGAAGGTGGTGGTCGACGCCGCCGGGAACGCGCTCTACTTCTCCCGGGCGCCGATCGGCTCGCGGGAGACGGCGCTCCATCACATCGGCGTCTACGCCTACCGCCGGGCCGCGCTGGAGCGGTTCGTCTCCCTCGCTCCCTCCTCCCTGGAGCGGGCGGAATCGCTGGAACAGTTGCGGGCTCTCCAGCACGGCTTTAAAATCGCGGTGATACAAACCAACAAGCCCCATCTGGGAGTGGACCGTCCCGAGGATGTGGCGCGCGTCGAGAGCGAACTTGCGAAACTGCATGGCTGACAAGAGAGGGCGTTCGTGAGCCGCGGGCTCACGACTCTGCATCACTCTCGACGTATCCCGGCCCCTCTCCCCCCACAAAACATCAAGGCAGAAGGCAGAAGGCAGAAGGCAGAGCTGAGAACGGCTGCATTGGCACGGCCGTTTCTTACTTCTGCCCTCTGCCTTCTGCCTTCATCGATCACACCTGAAGGAGCGCGAGCATGAGCACTAAGTACATCTTCATCACCGGCGGTGTTGTTTCCGGCCTCGGCAAGGGGATCGCCGCGGCATCGATCGGCGCCCTGCTCGAGGCCCGCGGCTTCAAGGTCACGCTGCAGAAGTTCGACCCCTACATCAACGTCGACCCCGGCACGATGTCGCCGTTCCAGCACGGCGAGGTGTTCGTGACCGATGACGGCGCCGAGGCCGATCTCGACCTCGGCCATTACGAGCGCTTCACCTCCATGCGCGCCTCGCGCAAGAACAATTACACCACCGGCCGCATCTATCTGAAGGTCATCGAGAAGGAGCGCCGCGGCGACTACCTCGGCAAGACCGTGCAGGTCATCCCCCACATCACCGACGAGATCAAGAAGTGCATCCGCGAGGTCTCGGAGAACGTGGACGTGGTGATCATCGAGATCGGCGGCACGGTGGGCGACATCGAGTCGCTGCCGTTCCTGGAGGCCATCCGCCAGTTCCGCCAGGAGGCCGGCCGCGGCAACGCCCTGAACGTGCACGTGACGCTGGTCCCGTACATCAAGGCCTCCGAGGAGCTGAAGACCAAGCCCACCCAGCACTCGGTGCAGAAGCTGCGCGAGATCGGCATCCAGCCGGACATCCTCCTGTGCCGCTCCGAGCGGACCATCCCCGAGGACATGAAGAAGAAGATCGGCCTCTTCTGCAACGTGGAGGAGGAGTCGGTCATCCCGGCCTACGACGTCGACTTCATCTACCAGGTGCCGCTGGCGTTCTCGCGCGAGGGGCTGGACGAGATCCTGCTCGACAAGCTGCACCTGCCGCACGAGGAGATCGGCTCGCTGGCCAAGTGGGAAGAGATCGTGCGCAAGATGCGCCACCCCGAGGACGAGGTGCGCATCGGCTTCGTCGGCAAGTACGTCGACTTCGGCGACTCCTACAAGTCGCTCAACGAGGCCCTGCAGCACGGCGGCATCGCCAACAACGTCAAGACGCGGATCATCTACATCGACTCCGAGGCCCTGGAGGAAGAGGGCTATCACGGCGAGCTGGCCGGCGTGGACGGCATCCTGGTGGGCCCTGGCTTCGGCTCGCGCGGCGTGGAAGGGAAGCTGCGGGCCATCCGCTTCGCCCGCGAGCGGCGCATCCCCTTCTTCGGCATCTGCCTGGGCATGCAGTGCGCGACCATCGAGTTCGCGCGCAACGTCTGCGGCATGGTCGGCGCGAACTCGACGGAGTTCGACGACGAGGCGCCGTACAAGGTGATCTACAAGCTCCGCGACCTCATCGGCGTCGACGCCCTCGGCGGCACGATGCGCCTCGGCAAGTACCCGTGCAAGCTGCGGGAAGGCTCGATCGCGGGCGAAGCCTACGGCCTGGACCTGGTCGAGGAGCGCCACCGCCACCGCTACGAGGCCAACCCCGAGTACGTCCCCCAGCTCGAGGAGCGCGGCCTCCGCGTCACCGGCATCTCCCCCGACGGCAAGTTCGTGGAGATCGTGGAGCTGGAGGGCCACCCGTGGTTCCTGGGCTGCCAGTTCCACCCCGAGTACAAGTCGCGGCCGACCGCGCCGCACCCGCTGTTCCGGTCGTTCATCGCCGCGGCGCGGGCGTACAAGAACTCGAATAAGACCACGATGGTGATGCAGCCCGTCGAGGTCGAGCAGGTTTAGGTTTGGAGTGCGGCGGCGATGCCGCCGCTTTGAAGGCGGCAGCGTGAGCTGCCGCACTCCAAACAGTTACGGCGCGAAACGTGCGCGGCAGCGCCCGCGTCATGACCTCCTTGCCGGCCGGGACCGGCGTCGAGCTCCCGGTGCTCGACGTCGAGATCTCGGGGACCGAGCTCGAGCTCCCGGCGCTCGATGTCGAGCTCCCGGCGACCAACGTCGAGCGCGGGTCGCTCGATGTCGAGCTGCCACAGAGCGAGGTCAAACGGCCGGAGCTCGACGTCGAGCTCGCGGAGACCGACGTCGAGCTCCGAGCCCTCGACGAGATGCCATTTTTCGAGACTCGTGGAGTCCGTTGTTACAATTCAATAATCTGGTTATACAGCATCTTGACGGACTTTGCGAGCAGTCATATATTGCTGCCCATGGTCGACAGACCAAATTCAAAAAGAAAGGAGGTGATGAATATGTCGAACGTACTCGAACCCACGACCCCGATCGAGCCCGAGGAAGTCATCGAAGTGATCCGCGCCTTGCGCGGCCGCATGACGGACTTCACTCAGGTGTCGGCGACGGAAACGAAGTTCCTGGGGGCAAGCGTCGGTGTCGATCCGCGCGCCATTCAAAGCGCGATCAACGCCGTCGATGCTTCCGAGGGACTGCGTGCCGTCCTCGGCAAACCGGCCGGGGAGCTGCGTCAGGATGTCGAGCTCAACTCGCGATGGAGCGCCGTCGTCGAAGAGCTCGAGGCCATGCTGAAGGGTGTTCGGACGGGCCTCACCGTCCGCCGGCACCGTGTCGGCCTGACCTCGCTGCAGGTGTACAACATCTGCCGGCAACTGGCGCGGCAGAAGGAGCACGCCCATCTGCTGCCCCACGTGACGGCCATGCGGCAACGGTTCAAAGGCGGTCGCCGGCAGAAGCCGGTCGAGCCGCCCAAGACCGAGCCGCAGCCGGACCCGCTGGCGCAGTCGAAACGGCGTTGACCTGCAGTTCGCTCAGCCCCGTACTGCAGGGCCCCGGGGCGCACTACGGTGCGCCCCGGGTTTTTACGGCGCGACGCTCGAGAGAAAGTCGTACGGCGTGAGCGCCTCCAGCTCCACGATCCGGCTGTAGTAGTTCCCTCCGCTGGTGACCAGCACGCGGATCTTGGAGGTCGTGATGGGCAGGAACGTGAACCGGCGCCAGATGAGATTGTTGCCGGTGACGTTTCCTCCGGGGATGGTCGTCCACTGGGTCCCGTTCCAGTACTGCACCTGGAAGTCGATGAGGTGGACGAGCGTGCCGGTCATGGTCTCGGTCGGCGTCGCCGGGCTGGTCCAGGTGTCCTGCACGCTGAAGACGTTGATCTCGTTGATCCGGCGCGGGCCGGCGAAATCGACCTGCAGCCAGTCGCTCGTGAAATCGCTCGCCGTCGCGTCGTGCCATCCGCTGCCGGTGGCCGGGTCCGAGCCCCAGTGAATGCCGACCCGGTCGCCGTTGATAGCGGCGACGGGGAGGCGATTGAGGTCGAGCGTCGAGCTGGCGGAAGCGGTCGCGCCGTTCGAGGCCAGGGCCACGTTCGGACGGGAGGTGGCGTTGCCCCAGGCCTCGATCTCCACGACCCGGCTGTAGCTCAGGCGCGAGGCGGTGATCAGCACGCGGACCTTCATCGTCGTCACCGGAGGGAACGTGAATTGCCGCCATACCTTGTCGTTGCCGGTGACCGTGCCGTTCTTCACTGTCACCCAGCCGGCCGGCCAGCGCGACGACTCCCAGTACTGCACCTGGTAGTCGAGGAGGCCGTACTGGCCGCAGGTCATGGTCAGGGTCGGCTCCACCGGAGTCTGGGTGTCCACGCCGTCCTGGGCGGTGAAGACGTCGATCTGGTCGATGGTGCGCGGCGTGCCGAAGTCGACTTCGATCCAGTCGGCATAGGCGTTGGACGTGTCGTCGTGCCACCCGCTTCCGGTGGCCGGGTCGGAGCCCCAGTGCAGGCCGCGGCGATCGCCGTTGATCGCGGCATAAGCCACGCGATTCGCGTCCATCTCCGAGGAGGCCAGGGCCGTCGAGCCCTGCCACCGGTTCGCGTAATTCACGCGCTGCGGCGTCTGCATCTTGAACACGTGCGCCAGCTCGGCGTCGAGATCGTAGGTCGCGCCGGTGGTGGACGTGGCCGTCGTGGCCCGCGTGGCCCACGGGGCGGGATTGCCGTTGAGCACCTGGGCCACGAACCCCTCGTAGCCGACGTAACCCGGCCCGCAGGTCGGCGGATTGGCCGCGTAGCACGAGTCGTCGACGTCGAGCTGTGCGCTCGTGGGCAGGTAATTGTGCTCGCGATTGACGTAGCCGACCGCGGTCACCCACTGGCCCGGCCAGTTCTGGCGCAGTTTGAGGCCCCAGCTCGTGACCGGCTCGTGGGACAGCCCGGCGACGCGCCAGTTGCCGATGGTCGCGGTCTGGAACTCCATGTCCTGCGAGCGGTCGAGAATGAGGCCCGGCTTGATGGTGCACGGAGGATTGCCGCCGCCATGTCCGGTCGTGCCGAGGCAATAGTGATCGGCCCACAGGAACCAGGAGCCGGTGGCGGACTGGCCGGGACCGGGAGCCGGCGAGGCGTTGCCGCGCATCTCGCCCGAGCTTCCGCCGATGCGGTGATCGCCGGCCGCGGTCTGCAGCGGCGCCGCCCAGGTGCGGTTGTACGCGCTGTTCGTGCTCGCGGTCACGTCGACGGTCGTGGCGCCCGGCGCGAGCATCGACAACACCTTGATGCCGAGGTCTTCGCCGGTCGCTCTGGCCGTGCAGTACACCCAGCACGGTCCCAGCGGGTTCACGTTTCCGCCGGCGGCCTGGAAGAAGATGGCGACGTCGTCTTCCGGCGTGGCGTTCTCGATCCACTTTCTGGCGAAGCCGGGATAGTCGGGGTGGAAATAGTAGTTCCCGGTCGTCGGCACGCTGCAAGTCGCCGGGCGGCAGGCCGATGCATTGGACGGATCGGGGAACGACGTCGACATGAGATTGACCGGGTGCATCCCGTAGAAGAACAACACCCCTTTGCGGAAGCCGTCGTCACCGACGATGTTCACCGCATCCACGGTCTGGTCGTATCCGTCCGCCGTCACCATCGACGTGCCGCTGCTGTCGGTCAGATCGGCGACGAGCCCGCTGCGCCGGTTGTAGCCGAGATGTATCTTGCTCCGCGCGACCTTCAGCGAGGCCGCGGCATTGGCCAGCTTCGACCGGTCATAGGCGAGCTGGATGGCCTCGCGGAATTTGTTGCGGACGTGGATGCGCCAGGTGCTGTTGTAATCCGCGTTGTCGCGCATGGCCTGCGTGCCCTGCACGCGCATCGACGTATCGCACGCGGCCGGCGCATTGTGGGTGTGGGTGATGCTGATGAGGATGCGCTCGCGGGTCAGGTTCGGATCGCCGTAATGGGACGGATCGCGGGCGAAGTCGGAATCGGCCGCGCACATGTTGATCAGATCGGCGCTGACGAGCACCACCGGCTGCGTGCCGTCGAAATTGGCGATGTACACGGCGCGCACGGTCAGGCCGAGGTCCAGACCGTCGGCGAAGTTGTTCGGCTGCGCCGGCAGGCCGGTGGTCATGAGCACGGCGCTCACGCCTTGGGGCAGCGGCGTGAGATCGACTTTCGACAGGCCGACCCGAAACGGACCGGCGTCGGCATTCAGAGACACGAATAGAACGACGACTGCCGCAGCGACAGTTTTCCAGCTCATGCGAATTCTCCTCTCGATGCGGGGAGCGTACACCGCTTCCGGCGTGTTTTCAGAACGTCCACAACCGTTTGGGCATCCCAACCGTTGAGTACCGGAGGAGTCGTCGATGAAACGTGTTCTGCCCGTCCTGATGATGGTCACTTTGGTGCTGCACGCCGCGCCCGCGGAGAAAGACGTCGCCGAGCTGGCGAAGGTCTTCACCACGCTGCAGAACGTGCTCGACCTCGCCGTCGAGGTGGAGCGCTACGCGGCCGAGCACGGGAAGCTGCCGCAGGCAAAGTCGCCGGCGGACCTTTCACGGCTCGTCCTCGGCACCGACAGCGCGGCGGAGTTCTTCGTCGACGGCTGGGGAGCGCCGCTGCGCCTGGACAGTGATCCGGCGCGCGGCTCGTACACCATCTCGGCCGCAGGCGGCGGTCACGCGTTCGAATTCCGCAATGGGCAGTGGGTCCGCTCGCCGGAAGAGTGGGCCATGTCCCGGCTGAAGGCCTCCGGCTTCGACAAGGTCCAGGCCCTCGGCAGCACCCTCGAAACGAGCAAGGCCGCGCGCACGGCGGCGGACATGATGGCCCTCCACACCGCCATTTCCGCGAAGACGCCCGCGCCGGCGAAGGACGACGCCTGGGGCACGCCGCTGGCCGTGAAGGTCGTCGAGGCGTCGAACCTGGTGCGCATCGTCTCTGCGGGATCGGACGGGAAGTTCAACGCCGACCGCTGGGAGGAGACGACCAAGACCACCGACTACACGCGCGACCTCGTGCTGGTGAACGGGAAGTTCACCGGAGAGTGGGACGTGAGGCCGGCCGCGGAGGAGCTGGCCCGAGCGTACTCGGGCTACGAGGTCTTCAAGATCCGGCTGGCATCGGTGCGGACGCTCACGCCCGAGCAGCGCGCGGCCATGCGCGCCGAGGGAGCGGCCAGGGAGATCGAGGCCGCGCTCGACGAAGGCGACTGGCGCTCCGCCCTGGCCCGCTTCGAAGACGCGCGGAAGCTGAATCCGCAGTTCGGCAACGTGAAACTGCTCCGCCGTCTGGCGGGACCGTTCCTGATCGTCGAGCCGATTCCCGTACCGGGCGCCGCGCCGGAGCCGCCGCGGCCGACGGTGCGCACGGATCCGGCCATGCGCGCCGCCGCCGCGCGCATCGCCCAGCTCCTCGGCGAGGCCGCACCGGAGGACTGGGACACCGTCACGACCCTCATCCTCCTGCAGCGCGACCTCGGCGACGAAGCGCAATCGATGGCCACGCTCGATCGCTTCCTGCGCGCCCACCCCGACGAACTGCGCGCCCACGACTTCCGCCTGTCGATGATGTGGGGCAAGTACCCCCTCGAGACGGTGATCGCCTCGCTCGACGCGGCGAAGAAGCTCGTCGACACGCAGAGCATGGAAGCGTCGCAGCTGGCGCTCACCGCGTTCATGAAGACCCGCGGCGCGGACGACATGCCGCGCCCGACGTACACCGCCATCCGCCAGCGCGCCTACGACATCGTCCGCCGGGCGACGGAGATCGACGCCGGCAACGAGCTCGCCTGGCTCTCCCTCGGCATCATCGCCCGGCAGTTCGTGATCGACGAGCCGGCCTCGGCGAAGGCGAGCCAGTATCAGGAGGAAGCCGACCAGGCGCGGACGCGGGCGGCGGAGCTGCGCGGGAAGCGTTAACGAGGAGCGCCGACCGCGAATGCGGCCGGCGCGGGCAAGTCGATGATGAAGACCGAGCCGGCGCCGGGCGCGCTCTCGGCCATCACGTCGCCGTGCATGGCCCGGGCGAGGTCGCGGCTGATGGCCAGGCCGAGGCCGACGCCGTGCGAGGCGGGAAGGTGCGGCGGGGGCAGGACGCCGACTTGGACGAACGGCGCGAAGATCCGCGGCAGATCCTCCGAGGCGATCCCGATACCGGTGTCGCGAACGCGGATGCGGATGCGGTCGCCGGCGCTCTCGCAAGTCACCTCGATCGCTCCTCCTGCCGGCGTGAACTTGACGGCGTTGGTCAGGAGGTTCAGCAGAATCTGCTGGAGGCGGTTCGGATCGGCCAGCACGGCCGCGCTCTCGCATTCGCGCGTGGTCAGGCTCAGCCCCGCCTCGGCCGCCTGAACCCGGATCAGCGCCAGGGCGCGGGCAACGACCTCCGCGACGGCCACGGGACGCAACTGCACCTCGACCCGTCCGGACTCGAGGCGGGCGAACTCGAGGATGTCGTTGATCAGGGTCATCTGCATCCGGCAGGCCTCGCGGATGTCCTCGACGGCCTCGCGCTGCTCGGGCGAGAGCGGTCCGTAGTCGGCCGAGGCGAGCAGTTGGGCGTTCCCGGCGATGGCCGTGAGCGGCGCGCGCAGATCGTGGGACATCATGGAGAGGAACTTGGCCTTGGCGGCGCTGGACTGCTCGGCCAGTCGCCGGGCCTCGAGCAGCTGGGCCTCGTACTCGTGGCGCTGGATCATGCGCAGACAGACGCAGTCGCTCACGAATCGGCCGTCGCGCTCCCGCCGCGCGCCGCTCAGCAGCACCGGAACGTCCCGGCCGTCCTTGGCGCGCAGGGCCTGGTACACCTCCTCGACGTGCCCCTGGACCTTGAGCATGGGAAACAGATAGGTGTGATGGAAGATCCGCCCGCCGGGCGGCAGAAGCTTGTCGACGTGCCAGCCGAGCAGCTCGACGCGGGAGTAGCCGAGCATCTCCGCCAGGGTGCGGTTCACCTCGACGATCGTGCCGTCGTCGGCGAAGGCCACGAAGCCGCACGGGGCGTCACTCATCAGGTCGTGCGTCACATCGCGTACCCTCAGGCAGCGAGATAGGAGCGGATGGCCTCGATGGTCTCCTCCGGATGACTGAGGTGCGGGCAGTGGCCGGTGGCCTTCATCATCCGCAGCGTGCTCCGGGGAAGGGCGCGGTGCAGATAGTTGCCGACTTCGATCGGCGCGATCGCGTCCTCGCTGCACTGCATGATCAGCGCGGGCACGCGGAGCTGGGCCAGGTCGGCGCGGTTGTCGGCGAAGAACGTGGCCTCGGCGAAGCTGCGGGTGATCTTCGGATCGGTCGAGCAGAAGCTGTCATTGAGCTCACCGGCGAGCTCGGGCCGATCCTCGTTCTTCATGACCACCGGGGCGAGGAAGCTCGCCCAGCCGATGTAGTTGCGGTCCATCAGATCGAGCAGGCCCTCGATGTCGGCGCGCTCGAAGCCGCCGACGTAGTCCGTGTCGTTGATGTAGCGCGGCGACGGCCCGACCATGATCAGGCGGCTGAAGCGCTCCGGCTCGCGGTTCGCCGCCAGCACGCCGACCATGCTGCTCACCGAGTGGCCGACGAAGATCACGTCGTGGAGGTCCAGCGCGGCCAGGATCTCCAGCACGTCCTGCGCGTATCCGTTGAGCGTCGAATAGCGCTCCGGATCCCAGGCCCCCAGATCGGACTGGCCCGACCCGACGTAGTCGAACGCCACGATGCGGTAGTCCTGCTCGAAGGCCGGGGTGAGGAAGCGCCACATCTTCTGATCGCAGCCGAAGCCGTGGGCGAACATCAGCGGCTGCCGCCCATGTCCCCAGACCTTCACGTTGTTTCGAGCCAGAACATCCGTCGTCGTATGCATTCCCCGGGGCCGCTGCAAGAAACGGGCGAAAATACAGCCGCATGGATGCACCCGTCGTCCCCTTGCGCGGCTACGAAACCCAGCTCGGCCCGCTGACGATCCGGCGCGCGCTGCCGATTCGCGAGCGGCGCATGATCGGGCCGTGGTGTTTCCTCGACCGCTACGGGCCGATCTCCTTCACCGACGGCCGGCCCATGGACGTCGCACCGCATCCGCACATCGGCATCCAGACCGTCTCCTGGCTGCTGGAGGGCGAAGTCGTCCATGACGACAGCCTCGGCTTCAATGCGGTGGCCCGTCCCGGCGCGGTGAACGTGATGACTTCCGGCAGCGGGATCGCCCACGCGGAGCAGACGCCGCGCGCGAACGTCGGGCGCCTGTCCGGCGTGCAGCTCTGGGTCGCCCTGCCCGACGCGCACCGCAACGTCGCGCCGTCCTTCGATCACGTGCCGCGCGTGCCGGTGCACGAGCACCGCGGCGGGATCGTGCAGGAGTTCGCCGGCGCCAACAGTCCCGCCCCGCACTACTCGGGCATCCTCGGCGCCGACGTCGAGGTGCATCGCGGCGAAACGCTGGCGCTCCCGCTCGATCCGACCTTCGAGCATGGCCTGTTCGTCCTCTCCGGCGATCCCTCCATCGAAGGGCAGCCGCTCGCGATCGACACGCTCTACTACCTCGCCCCCGGCCGCGCCGACGTGACGCTGCAGAGCGCCGCAGGCGCGCGCCTGCTCCTCCTCGGCGGGCCGCCGTTCCCGGAGAAGATCCTGATGTGGTGGAACTTCGTGGCCCGCACGCCGGAGGAGATCGCCGCCGCGCGCGCGGACTGGGAGGAAGGGCGGCGGTTCGGGCCGGTGCCGAACTACGACGGCCCGCGCATCGAGGCGCCGCCGCTCAGGAAATTCGCGGCCCCGAATCCGGCATCGTAGCGCCGGGATCCTGCCGGCCGCCTCCGCCGGGCTCGTCAACGGCCACGCGGTGTTGCACGCTCTCCGCGCACGAGACCGGAATGAAGAGGTTCGAGTGAAGAGGGACGAATGAAGAAACACACCCGGCCATGGGCGGGTTTCTCAATTCTTCCCTCTTCACTCGAACCTCTTCATTCCGGTGCGGTACTCACCACCCACCCGTTCGTTACACCCGCGACTCCATTCGCTGCTTATATCCGCGGCCCCGAATCCGGCATCGTGATCTCGTCCACCGCCCACACGTCTCCGCCCTGGGGCTGGAAGCGGTCGAAGAGGATCCACCGCCCGTCGGGCGACCAGACCGGATAGTCGATGCGCGAGTAGGCGTCGTCGAACTCGAAGACGCGCCGCGGCTGGCCGCCCGTCAGGGGCGAGACCTCCGCCGGGCTCGTCAATGGCCACGCGGTGTTGCACGCTCTCCGCGCACGAGACCGGAATGAAGAGGTTCGAGTGAAGAGGGACGAATGAAGAAACACACCCGGCCATGGGCGGGTTTCTCAATTCTTCCCTTTTCACTCGAACCTCTTCATTCCGGTGCGGTGCTCACCACCCACCCGTTCGTTACACCCGCGACTCCATTCGCTGCTTATATTCGCGGCCCCGAATCCGGCATCGTGATCTCGTCCACCGCCCACACGTCTCCGCCCTGGGGCTGGAAGCGGTCGAAGAGGATCCACCGCCCGTCGGGCGACCAGACCGGATAGTCGATGCGCGAGTCGGCGTCGTCGAACTCGAAGACGCGCCGCGGCTGGCCGCCGTGGAGCGGCGAGACCCACAGCGTGCGGTGGCCGAGGACGTCCATGAGCAGGGACTGGTCGGGAGAGAGGGACATGTGCGAGCCGCCGATCACCTCCGCGGTCGGCTCGATCTCGCCCGACCGCACGTCGACGGTCATCGTCCGCGCCTGCGGCGCCGGACAGCGGAAGAAGATCCGCTCGCCATCGGTCGACCAGCGGACGAAGTGTCCCATCGCGCCGACGGTGGTGAGCTGGCGGACGTTCGCGCCGTTCGCGTTCATGACCCACACCTCCAGCCGCCCGTCGCGGTCGGAGAGAAACGCCACGAACCGCCCGTCGGGCGAGAAGAAGGGATTGATGTTGATGCCCTCGCCGCGCGTGAGGCGGGTGAGCGCGCCGCCCTCGAAGTCGTAGCGCCAGATGTCGATGCCGCCGCCGCGGCCGGAGAAGAAGACCAGCGAGCGGCCGTCGGGCGACCAGTTCGGCTGGTAGTCCCAGCCGCCGGTGGTGAGCTTGCGCGTGCGGCCGTCGGCGAGCGTGAGCAGCCAGAGGTTCATCTCGCCGGTGCGGTCGGAGCCGAAGGCGACGCGCGTGCCGTCCGGCGACCACGCGCCGCGCGTGTTCTCGCGCGAGGCCGCCACGACCTGTTCCGGCGGACCGGCGACCGCGCCGGTGGCGGGATCGACGGGCAGGCGCCAGAGCTCCGCGTTCTGCTTGAGGATGGCGAACACGAGCCGGTCGGCCTCACGCGGGATGTCCAGATCGATGTCGTGGCCGGGGCCGGAGGTGATCTGCTCCATCGGCCCTTCGGGCGCGCCGTCGGCGTCGACAGGGATCCGCCAGACGTTGATGCCGCCCGTGCGGTAGGACGACAGGTAAATGGCGTCGCCCTCCACCGACCACACCGGATGGATGTCCATGACGAAGTCGTCGGTGACCGAGCGGATGGTCCGCGTGGCCAGGTCGACCACGCGCACGTCGGACTTCGTGCCCTCGATGTTCTGAAAGACGATCTTCGTCCCGTCCGGCGACCAGCGCGGCCGCACGTGAGCGATGGCCTCGGAGTCATCGGTGGTGAGCTGCTGCGTGTTGCGGCCGCGGGCGTCGGCGATCCAGATCCGCCGCGGCCCGCTCCAGGAGGCGTCGAAGGCCATCTGCGTCCCGTCCGGGGACCAGGCGGGGTTGAAGGCGTTGTCGATCACCCGGGTCTCGCGTCCGCTCTCGACCTCGATCGACCAGATATTGCCGTCGATGTAGCGCCCGTAGACGTCGGCCACCTCGAAGCGCGCGCCGCTCGCCGCGGCCCGGGCGAAGAGAAGCGTCTTCCCGTCCGGCGACCAGGCCGGGAGGATGTCGTCGGAGTCGCCGCGGGTGAGCTGGCGCTCGCTGCTCTCCGCGGGATCGCTGAGAAACAGCTTGCGCACCCGGCCGATCTCCCGCGAGAACACGAGCTGTTTGCCGTCCGGCGAGAGCGCGGGGAACTGCTCGACCGCGCGGGCGAAGGTCAGCTGCACCATGCGCCGTACGCGCCGCATGGCCGTCTCGCGCATGCGGTCGCGCGTGCGCCTCAGGTCCGCCACGACGTCGCGCATGGCCGCGTACCGATTCGCCACGCGCTTGGCCAGGCAGCGGCTGACCACGCGCTGCAGCTCGGGCGGAATGCGCTCGTCGAGGGTCCGCAGCGGCGGCGGGTCGATGAGCGTGATCTGCTGGATCTTCTCCGCCAGGGTCGATCCGTTGAAGGCCCGGCGGCCGCTGAGGGCCTCGTAGGCCAGGGCGCCGAAGGCGAAGATGTCCGAGGAGACCCCGACCTCGCCGCCGGCGATCTGCTCGGGGGACATGTAGTCGGGCGTCCCCACGAGCACGCCCGGCTCCGTGCTCGGCGCGACCGGGGTGGTGGCGTCGGCGTCGATCGGCTTGGCGTCGGTGAGCTTGGCCAGGCCGAAGTCGAGGATCTTGGCGTAGCCGTCCGCGGTGACCATCACGTTGTCCGGCTTGAGGTCGCGGTGGATGATGTCCGCCTCGTGGGCCTTGGCCAGCCCCTCCCCGATCTGGACGAGCAGCTCGAGGATCTCGCCCACCTCCCGCCGCCGGGCGATGTGCGCGCGCAGGGTCTCGCCGGCGATGTACTCCATGGCGATGTAGCTGCGCGGCGTGTCTTCCCCCGCCTCGCCGATGTCGTAGATGGTGAGGATGTGCGGGTGGTTGAGCGCCGACGCGGCCTGGGCCTCGAACCGCAGCCGGGCCAGGAGGTCGGGATGCCCAAGCGACGTCTCGGGCAGGATCTTCAGGGCCACGTCGCGCCCCAGGCGCGGGTCGCGGGCCCGGTAGACCTCCCCCATCCCGCCCACCCCGATCCGGGAGACGACTTCGTAGACGCCGAATCGGGTGCCGGGCTCGAGGCTCATGGGAGGAGGGGAATTATAGGATGGGGGGTGAGGCAGAGGGGTGAGCGTGGGCGAGCCCATGGTCATACGGGATTGGCACGCTTTGCGTGCACGGGAGGGAATGAAGAGGTTCGAGTGAAGAGGGAAGAATGAAGAAGCACACCCCGAGCCTGCGGCCGGGGGTCGGGATTCTTCCTTCTTCCC
>JBIOTX010000183.1:0-16073 GCA_044866315.1 Thermoanaerobaculia bacterium
TCCCGGCCTGGGGACCAAGTGCCACAACGAGTACTACCTCTGTTACACGCTGTGCGTGGAGGAGAGCTCGGGCAACTGCAACCCGGGCTTCACCGCCCACTCGTTCGGCACCGAGTTCCGCATTCTCTCCGTGACGGTCGAGGGCGCGAAGGCGTCCCCGATCAAGAACGAATCCGCTGTCGTCCCACCGAAGAAGCTGAAAAAAAAGGCATAAGCCGGCTCCCTGAGCGCCGGACGACGCCACGCCTCGCCGCCGCGCTTTCCTTGACCCTCCTCGCGCCCTCAGCGAGAATCGACGCACTTACATCCTAAATAGCCAACGTCGGTTGTACCTGAAGGAGTAGAAGATGAGTGCCAGGGTCACCAGATCCGTTCTCTTTGCCCTCATTCTCGCGGTCGCCCTACCCACAACGCTGCTGTTCGCCCAGCAGGATCCCCCGCCCCCACCCCCGCAGACGCCTCCCGCCGACACCACCGAGCAGGAGCCTCCCAAGCTGACCGAGGAGATGGTGGTCACGGCGCGCAAGCGCGAGGAGAGCGTGCAGGAAGTGCCGATCTCCGTGACCGCCCAGAGCGGCGAGAAGCTGCGCGACCTCGGCGCGGAGACCATCGAGGACATTTCCGCGAACGTAGCCGGCTTCACCGTTCAGAACCTCGGTCCCGGCCAGAGCCAGGTAGCCATGCGCGGCGTGTCCGCCGGCCAGATTGTGCGCGACCAGCCCGGGGTCAAGGAGCAGGTCGGCATCTACCTCGACGAGTCGGTGATCTCGCTGTCGCTGTTCACCCCGGACATCGACCTCTTCGATCTCGACCGCATCGAGGTCCTGCGCGGGCCGCAGGGAACGCTGTTCGGCTCCGGCTCGCTCTCCGGTACGCTCCGCTACATCACCAACGCGCCGAAGCTCGGCACCTCCGAGACCATCGGCGAGTTCACCCTCAGTTCGGTCAGTGACGGCAGCGTGGGCGGCAGCGCCAAGGCCGCGGTCAACGTGCCGATGGGCGACAAGGCGGCCATGCGCGCCGTGGCTTACTACACCAAGTACGGCGGCTTCATCGACGCCATCCGCCCGGGCTCGCTGGCGGTGACCGAGGACGTCAACGACGGCGACCGCATCGGCGCGCGCGTGGCCTTCCGCTTCGAGCCCAGCGCCAACCTCACCATCACCCCGCGCATCCTCTACCAGGAAGTGGAGATGAACGGCTGGAACCGGATGGACGACTTCAACATCCTGGCGAACGAGTTCACCACCACCCGCGCGGCGGTGAACCTCGGCGATCGCGAGCAGGCCATCCAGTTCGAGGAGCCGACCACCGACGAGTTCCTCCTCGGCGATCTCAACATCTCCTGGGGATTCGGCAACGGCCTGACCCTGACCTCGATCACCTCCTACACCGACCGGGACATCCTGGTCATCCGCGATGCCACCGCCCTCACGGCCAGCATCACCGGCGGCTCGATCGGACTGCCGGAGAGCGTCTACACCATCGACGCCCCCCTCTTCGACGCCACGGCGGCCAAGGGCTACACCCAGGAGCTGCGCCTGTCCGGCGGGCCGGAGCGGCTGCAGTGGGTGGCCGGCGTGTTCTACGCCGACGCGGAGCGCGACTACGGCCAGAACCTGCCGGTCATCGGCTTCGAAGACGCGGCCCGGGCCGTGGGCGTGAACATCCCGACGGCCGGGACGAAGCTCGCCTTCAAGGACGAGCTCTACAAGTCCGACCTGCACTACGACTTCAAGCAGCTCGCGCTCTTCGGCGAGGTGACCTTCGGCGTGGGCGACCGCCTCGATCTGACCGGGGGCCTGCGCTACTACGACTTCGAGGAAGACCGCGTGCAGATCTTCGACGGCATCTTCGCCGACCCGATCGACAGCACCGGCTCGGTCTCGGCCGACGGCTTCGCCCCGCGCGTCATGGTCAGCTACAAGCTGAGCGACAACACCCGCCTCAACGGCCAGATCTCCAAGGGCTTCCGCCTGGGCGGCATCAACGACCCGCTCAACCTCCCGCTCTGCCAGCCGGCCGACCTGGCCATCTACGGCGGTCACCCCACCTGGGACGACGAGACCCTCTGGAACTACGAGGCCGGCATCAAGACGTCGGTGATGGGCGGCCGGGGCAAGTTCAACGCCGCGGCCTACTACATGGACATCGAGAACCTGCAGGCCACGGTCACGGCCGGCACCTGCTCCTCGCGCATCATCCTCAACGTCGACAAGGCCCGCAGCACGGGCGTGGAGGGTGAGTTCGAAGTGGCCCCGAACGACAACTTCGACTTTGCCGTGTCCGCGAACTTCAGCAACTCCGAGCTCAAGTCCAGCTTCCGCGACCCCAGCGGCAACATCGTGGCCGGCATCCAGGAAGGCAACCGCCTGCCGACCGTGCCCGAGTTCCAGATGGCCGCCGCGGCCACGTACCGCCGGCCGTTCGGCGGATTGGTCGGCTACACCACCGCCGTCTACCAGCACGTCGGCAGCCGCTACACCCAGGTCGCCGATCAGGCCTCGGGCTTCGGCCGGGTGGACCTGACCGGCTTCACCGGCGACATCGGCGGACCGTACACCCAGAACATCTACACCTTCAATCCCGAGCTGCCGGCGTACGACGTCATCAACCTCCGCTTCGGCGTCCTGAAGAACAACTGGGACGCGGCGCTCTTCATCAACAACGTGACCGACGAGCTGGCCCTGCTCGCTCTCGACCAGGAGCGCGGCAGCCGGGCCCGCATCGGATTCCTCACCAACCAGCCCCGCACCATCGGTATCTCCACCCGAGTCAACTTCTGATCTCGCGACGCATGTTTCTCGAAGGGGTGGCGGCGATTCCTCTCGCCGCCGCCCTTTCCCCCTCCCGTCCCAGAGTCGCGGTCATCGGCGCCGGCGCGTTCGGCGGCTGGACCGCGCTGCATCTCCTCCGCGGCGGCGCCCAGGTCACCCTCGTCGATGCCTGGGGCCCCGGGAACGCGCGCGCCAGCTCCGGCGGTGAGTCGCGCGTGATCCGCGCCATCTACGGCCCCGACCGCGTGTACGTGGAGATGGTCAAGCGCTCCTACGAGCTGTGGGAGCAGCTCGACCCCTTGCTGTACGTGGAAACTGGCGCACTGTGGATGCACCGCGGCGACGACGCCTACGTGCGCTCCTCCCTCCCCCACCTGAAAGACCTCGGCTTTCCGGTCGAGCAGATCGAGCTCGCCGAGGCGCGGCGGGGGTATCCGCAGATCAACTTCGCCGGCGTGCGGTCGGTGTGGATGGAGAAGCGCGCCGGAGCGCTCTCCGCGCGTGCAGCCTGCGCTGCCGTGCGCGATGCGTTCGTGCAAGCCGGCGGGACCTACCACACCGCGCACGTCGATCCGGCCAAGCCGTCGATCGAGGCAGACGTCTACGTGTACGCCTGCGGCCCGTGGCTCGGGCGTCTTTTTCCGGACGTGGTCGGCGACCGCGTGCGGCCCACCAGGCAAGAGGTCCACTACTTCGGCACGCCCCAGGGATCGGATCGCTATCAGCCCGGCCGCCTACCCGTCTGGATCGACTTCGGCGAGCGGATCTTCTACGGCCTTCCCGACACCCACGGCCGCGGCTTCAAGATCGCCGACGACACGCGCGGCGAGCCGGTCGACCCGACCTCGCTCGAGCGCAAGCCGAGCGCCGAGGCCCTCGCCCGCGCGCGGACGCTCCTCGCCGAGCGCTTCCCCGAGCTGGCCAAGGCGCCGCTCGTCCACTCCGAGGTCTGCCAGTACGAGAACAGCCCCGACGGACACCTGATCCTCGACCGCCATCCGTCGATGAAGAACGTCTGGCTCCTGGGCGGCGGCTCCGGCCACGGCTTCAAGCTCTCCCCCGCCGTGGGCGAGCTGACCGCGCAGGCCATCCTCGGCGGCAAAGAGGTGCCGAAGCTGTTCCGCCTGCGCGACGTAGCGAAATCGTCCACGCAGTTCGAGCAAAAGTAGGGCGCGCGTCTCGCGCCCTCCGGCCGAGCGTCCCGCCCGGCCGTCGTCAGCGCCGCGCGGGACGCGCGGCGCGTGCGTGCGGGACGACCGCCGTACTCACAGCGCGCAAAGCGTGAGCAACTGCTCGAGCTCCTTGTCTGCCGCGCGATAGGCCGCATAGGGAGCCAGCATCGCCGCGGCACGAGAGACGCTGCCACCCTCGAAGAGACGGCGCGCGTCCGACAGCACCTTTTCGTACTCCGCCGTCGTGGTGCGTCTCAGATGGAGTCGCGCCTCGGCGGCGGTGGTGCGCCCCGCCATTCGCCTGTATAGCACCTGCACCGAGGCGTCGTAATGGAAGGGACCGATTGTGAAGTGACTCTGCCCGCCGCGGGGTGTGTATCGCGGCGTGGCGTCGCGCTTCAGTAATTGGGAGAGGAACCACGGCGTGGATGCCGCCAGGCCGAACAGCTGAATCGTGGATGCCGCATCGGGGTTGCACCCTTCGTAGTCGCAGCGCAACTGGTCGCCCGCCCACTTGTAGAGGACGTAGGCGGTAACGGCCGGCGCGGCGATCGATCCGACTTCCTTGAGGCTGCGGACAGGGAGCGGAGCGTCACCCACGCGCCATGTGACCGACCGGATCGCGAACGCTGCCGATCGGCCGGGCAGGAGCCAGACCTGCTCACCGCCGATATCCTTGTACCTGTCGCCTTCGCGAAACGCGACCGTGTCGTCGAACAGGACACGTCCACCCGCGGACGCGCAGGAGACAGGCGGCCTGACGACGAGCGGCGGCGGGACGGCCGAGTACCGGACGCACCCGATCGAAACGAGAAGAGCGGCGGCAGCGAGCAGTCTGGCCATTACTTGCATGCTCCCGCCTCCCAGACGAGATCGAATTCGGCATCCACCGTTCGAAGCAGCTGGTCCGCGCTGATCAGGCGACACGCTTCCGCCAGCTGACCGCGCTCGATGGCCAGCCGGGCGTCGTGCAGACGGCGCTCGTATTCGGAGCCGGCGACCTGCCAGAGTTCGATCTCAGCGGCGGTGACGCTCGCCTGTCCGCGCTGGATCCGGTACTGCACGCGCGCGAAGCCGACGTATTTCAAGGGGCGGTCCGCCTGCGATCGAACTTTGCCGCTGGCGACGTCGAACACTTCTAGGGCAGCCTTTTCCTTCCTCTCCTGCCGCAACAGCCACCAGCCGAATCCGATGCTGCCATAGGTATAGGCGAAGGCCTCGCTGAAATTGAACAGGATGGCGCCGGTCACGCCGTAAATCATCATTCCCAGACCGCCTCCGAAGAACTCGCCGCGCGCATACGCCGGCCGCGGCGGCGGCAGCCGCACCATGTACTCCCCCGGCGAGATGTGCAGTTCCCGCACGTTCTCCGGAAGCACGACCGAGGCCCCGCCCAGCGGAGCGGTCTCCCCGGGCGCGAGGAACATCGTCGCGCTGCGAATGACGCGCTCGGACGGAAGGGAAAACCGGAGCGCGGGCGAGGCCGCGCATGCGGTCAACAGCAGGTACATGGCGACGGCAAGACTACGGAAAGCGTTCATGGCCGCCCCTCTTCGAAAAGACATCGGACCCCCACGACCGGAGCGCCGGCCTGCTCTTCCACTGCTCCGCGACTCCAGAGCCGGATACGACGAGGATCGGTCAGGAATGAACCGCCCTTGGTCACCGCCCGAAGGCCGCTGCCGCAGTCGCGGCGCCTCGGGCAGAGCTGCTGGACATCGACGTCCGATGCCGTGAGCTCCGCGGCGTTCCCGAACAGGTCATACGCCCCGTTCGCGGCGGGCTGCATGCTCGCAACCGGAGCCACATCGGCGAACGAGTCGAAGCTCTGTTGTCCGTGCGCATTCGCAGTCCGCCGCACCAGCTCCGGTGTGACCGTGCCTGCATACGCGGTGACCGCGCCCGCCTCCCACTCGTCCTCGGTGGGAAGGCGCCCGCTGAACGCACGGCACAGCCCCTCGGCCGTTCCTCGCGCCAGATGCGTCACCGGCAGCTTGAGGTCCGAGCCTGGTTTCACCGGCAGGCGCGGGCAGGTCCCATAACGCACGCACACGGCGTAGAGCTCCTGGGTCGCCTCGGTCCGCATTAGCCGGAAGGGCTCACGGATCTCCACGGTGCGGGCGGGCGAGTCGCTCTCCTCGCAGCCACCCGGCCCCTCGGGACAGCCGAGGATCAGGAGACCGGCCGGCACCGGGAGAGAGTCGCGCTTGAGCACGCCGGCCACGCCGCGGAGCACGCCCGAACGGAGATCCGACCACCGCGATCCGAGCGCAGCCGCCCACTGCTCCGCGCCGGCATCCACGACCCCGAGACCGGCGCGTCGATAGCCCTCCGCGGCATCCTTCGCCACCGCATCGCTGACGATCCGCAGCATCCAGGGACGCAGCATTCCGAGCTGCGACGCCTCTTGGACGATGGACGGTGTCACCAGCTGCGGTTCCCGGATGCTCTGCACGAATGTATTCGCGATGCGCGCTCTGCGCGCGGCCGCCTCGTCGGTGACGGCCGGCTCAACGTTGATCCCGTAGGCCAGTGGAAAGTCGGCGTCGAACGTCGGCGAAACCGTTGGAGACTGCGACTTGCCGAGATGCTGGCGCGCATGCTGCTCGACCTTCCTGCCCAAATACTCCCGCAGCTCGCCGGCCGTGACCGCGCCGTCATTGTCGCCGAACGGTTCCCGGTCCGCCTCTCCCCGAAGGCCGAGCGCGACGTAGTGCGTGAAGATGCCGTGTCCGAGGCCATCATCCTCGTAGCTGAGTTGATTGGCGGCCGCCGACAGGAATGCGAAGCCCGACATCTCGCCCCGCTCGAACGCGGCGTTCCATTCGTCCGGGAGCCGTGCAGGAACACTGGCCGACTGGCGCGATCGACCGTCGTTGAACGCCGCCGCGGCGTGACAGACGTCCAGGAAAAACACGATTCTCGATGCGTCGATCCGGTCGCGGATGTCGGCGAGGAACCGGTCCGCGCGGAACCCCATCCCGGACGGATCCTCCCGGTTCGCATCTGCCGGCAGGAAATAGACCCGACCATCGTCGTCGACCACGCCGTGGCCTGCGAAAAAGACGTAGACCACGTCTTCGAACGTGGCCCGCCTTCCGACCCCCCGGATGGCCTCGGAAATGCGTGCCCGTGTGGCCTCGGCGTTCGTCAGGCGGAGTACGTGCGGGTCGGGAAACGCGCCGAACTCCTGCCGGCGCAGCATGTCGGAGAAGAGCTGCGCATCGCGGTGAGCGAACCTCAACTGCTCCTGCGCGGGCAGTCCGGGGTATTCGCTGATCCCGACCACGATCGCGTAGCGGTTCACTTCTCCCCGGGCCGCGACCGGCACGAGAGCGATTGCGAGCCAGACCACGAGACCGGTCTTTACGATGCCCGCTTGATAGCCACGCCCAGCAACGCGCCAAGAATCCATGACGAAACAGAAGCGATACGGCGGATATCGGCAACGGCTGGCTCGATGAAGTGCCTCTCAGCCGCGACGGCCCAGAGCGGCAGCGACACGATGACGAGCCAGAACGCGGAGCCGGCCACGGACAGCCACAGAAGCTTCGTGTTGTCCGCGCTCCGCTTCCGCGAGGTCTCCCAGTAGTATCCGGTGATTGCCCCCGCGTACGGGCCGATGGCGGCGGCGAGGGCTTCGTACACATCGATCGCGTCGCCGGACGTGATCCACCCGCGCCAGAAGAGAATGGCCACGATGGAACCGTCGAGAAAGACGACGGCCCACCAGAGATAGAGGAGCGTTTTCAACAGAGAGCGCTGTCTGGCCATGAAACGTCCGCTACCGCAGCGCATGGAGCATTCTGTTGGCGAGGGGGAGGATCTCCTGATCGTACAGTGCAGCGTCCGACTCCAGAAGCCACTTCTCCTTTCCGCGCAGGCGATATTCTGCGCGACACGCGATCTCGACGGTCGTGGCGTTGAACGGCGGCGGGCTCGGCACCACTTTGACCCGCCAGCCGACACGCCATTCCCGGACGCCTCTCCGCGGCGGAGTCCCTTTGACCCGTAGCGGTGCCTTCCGGGTGACGAATACATATGCCCCGTCGACGACGAGCGGACGATTGGGCAGGGACAGCGTGCTGTTCAGCTCCCGGCTCGCCGCCTCGACGGTTTCGACGAGCGATCGTTTGGAGTGGGCGTTGCGCGCGAAAGGCATCCGCTCGTCGGGCAGAACGTACGCATCCTCGTCGCCGCGGCTCCCGCGAACGATCACGGTATCCGTGAAAAACGCAGGCTCCCGGCCTCGCTCCACGGCCAGGACGATCGTCGTCGTCTCCTGCGGCGCGAACGTCCAGGTGCCGGCGTTCGCGACGCGGCCGCGTCCGGAAAGCCACACGGCGCGGGCGTCTCCGGCATTCCACGCGACGGTGACAGACCCGCCCCGCTGCACGTCACGCGGCTGGACGTGGAACGAGACCGCCGGTATCGACAGCAACGTCGCCAACAAAGAGAAGGCCGGCATCAACGACAAAGCAACGCTCACTCACTCTCTCTCTACTACGAGATTATCACCCGACCGGGTGTCACTGCGGAGAGATCACCGTCACGTGCTGGGTCACGTTGTTCGTTACCGACACGAACCCCCACACCGTCCGCTGGCCCGGCACCACGTCCGGATCGATCTCGATCCGCAGCGGTCCCTTGCCGGCGAGCTCCGGAACCGCGCCGACCAGATCCCCGATGATGGCGAAGGCCGGCGTGTAGGCGACGGTCGGCAGCAGTGGGACGTGCAGCGCGGTGATCGTGTCGTCGCTGTCCATGGTCTGGAAGCGGACCGTGATCGTCCGGGGCCGGCCCTGCTCCGGCGTGACGACGAGGCCTCCCTCCAGGTCGTACAGCCGGAGGGCGACGCGGAAGCGCGGGTCGGTGGGCACGTTGAGCAGATGAAACTTCCGGTCGAACAGATCGCGCTCGCGAACGACCGGGATCTCCGTGCCCAGGGCCTCGGCCTGGCGCGAGCGGTCGCGGATCAGCGTGCCGAAGGCCAGGCCGGGCATGTCCTGCCGCGAGAAGTGCTCCACGAACCCAGGCGGGATGTTGAGGTCTCGGATGATGAGCGTCGAGCGCGGCCGAGGACGGGCATCGCAGGGCGGGTTGCAGCGGGTGCCGAAGTGGCTCCAGAACGGGGTGAGCACGTGGTTGTTGTCATTGCGCAGGGAGATCTCCGTCTCCCACTGCGAGCCCAGGGCGCCCGCGCCGCGATAGGCCACGGGGAAGAGGACCGGCTCGAAGAACCCGAAGTCGACCGGGAACAGCGATCCCTCCGGACTGATCGCGGCAGCGACGACGGTGTGGTCCAGGTGCGCGTGCCGAACGGTCACGGTCTGCACGCCCCGGACTTCGGGAATGCGAACGACCAGCGTGTCCGGCGGATGCTTCTCCAGGATGACGGCCTGTACGCCGTTGAAGGAAACGCTTGCGCAGTCGAGCGGCGCGTCCGGGCAGGTGGCCAGACCCGGTGCGACGATGCTCGCGCGCTCCCCGGGAACCAGGAGATCGGGCATCACCCGGAACACGGGATGGGCTTCCCGGACCGTCACCTTCCTCGAGGCCACGAGCTGATCGTCGATGGCCACGTGCACTTCGTAGGGCCCGGCCGGCAGAGGCGGCACGGTGGCGGTGAAGCGGTACTCGAAGAACACCGGCAGCAGCTCGCAGCCCGTGCCGACCTCGGTCTCCGCGAAGATGTCGACCCGCGTGCCGGTGACCTCCGCCCGGATCGTTCTCACAGGACACGATCCACCGAGGGTGGAAGAGACGTGCACCTGGAGCGGGCGGTCGGAGACCGGCGGCAACGGATCGAAGTGGATGACCGTGGCGGCGGAGAGCGGGAGCGCGACGAGGGCGAGGAGCAGTCCGAGGGTGCGGGAGCGCATGGCTCCATGTTATTTGAATGGGTCGACCCCGTACAAAAGAGGGTCGGACCCTTTGGAGTGCGGCGGCTGCTGCGCCGCCGCTTTCAAAGCGGCGGCCTTGCCGCCGCACTCCTAGACTCCCTCAGATACGCATGGATCGCCCTCGCCGCCTTCCGGCCCGCACCCATGGCCAGGATGACCGTCGCGCTGCCGGTGACGATGTCCCCTCCGGCGAAGACGCCCTTCTTCGAGGTCTGCAGGGTCTCCGGGTCGGCCTCGATGTAGTTCTTCCGGTTCGTCTTCAGGTCCGGGGTGCTGGCCTGCACCAGGGGGTTCGCGCTCGTGCCCACGGCGATGATGGCCAGGGAGGCCGGGATCACGGATTCGGATCCGGGGATGGCGATGGGGCGGCGGCGCCCGGAGGCGTCGGGCTTGCCCAGGGACATGCGCGAGACTTTCACGCCGGTGAGCCAGCCGCGGTCGTCGCCGAGGAGCTCGACCGGGTTGGACAGCGTCTGGAAGGCGACGCCTTCCTCCCTGGCGTGCTTCACCTCTTCCTTGCGCGCGGGCATCTCCTCCTCGCTGCGGCGGTAGACCAGCGTGGCCGTGCGCGCGCCGAGGCGGAGGGCGGTGCGCACTGCGTCCATGGCGGTGTTGCCGCCGCCGACTACCACGACATCGCGATTCTTGCAGTCGTAGACCGGCTCGTCGTACTCCGGGAAGCGGTACGCGCGCATGAGGTTCACCCGGGTCAGGAACTCGTTCGCGGAGTAGACGCCGTTGAGGTGCTCGCCGGGGACGCCGAGAAATTGCGGGAGGCCGGCGCCGGTGGCGACGAAGAGCGCGTCGTAGCCCTCCTCGCCGAGGAGCTCGTCGACGGTGACGGTCTTCCCGACGACCACGTTGGTCTCGAACTCCACGCCCATCTGCCGCAGAACGTCCACCTCCTGGCGCACGATGTCCTTCGGCAGGCGGAACTCGGGGATGCCGTAGACCAGCACGCCGCCCAGCTCGTGCAGGGCCTCGAACACGCGCACGCCGTGGCCTTTCTGAATGAGATCGCCCGCGCAGCTCAGGCCCGCCGGGCCGCTGCCGACGATGGCCACGCGTTTGCCCGTCGGCGGGGCGATCTCGGGGATGCCCACGCGGCCGACCGAGCGCTCGTAGTCGGCGACGAAGCGCTCCAGATGTCCGATGGCCACCGAGTCCTTCTTCGCCTTCACGATCAGGCAGTCGCCCTCGCACTGCTCTTCCTGCGGGCAGACCCGCCCGGTGATCGCGGGCAGGGCGTTGTCCCGGCGGATGACCGCGGCCGCGCCGAGGTAGTCCTTCTCGATGATCCGGGCCACGAACTCGCGCACGTCGACGCCGACCGGACAGCCCTTCGTGCAGGTGGGCTTGGCGCAGGTCAGGCAGCGCAGCGCCTCCGCAGAGGCCAGCTCCGGATCGAAGCCGAGGTTCACCTCCTCGAAGTTGCGCGCCCGCACCTCGGCCTCCCGCTCCGGCATGTGCTGCCGGGGCAGCTTCATCCGCTCTTTAGTGGCAATGGTGTTCGGCATAACGATCCATGGCGAGCTTCTCCTGCTCGCGGTACATCGCGTTCCGTTGGGAGAGAACCTGGAAGTCCACCTGGTGGGCGTCGAACTCCGGCCCGTCGACGCAGCCGAACTTGCTCTCCCCGCCCACCACCACCCGGCAGCCGCCGCACATGCCCGTGCCGTCGACCATGATCGAGTTGAGGCTGACCACGGTCTTGATGGCCCGCGCGCGCGTGACCTCGGCCACCGCGCGCATCATCGGCACGGGTCCGATGGCCAGCACGAGGCTGATCGGCAGCTGCACGAGCTGGCGCAGCTTGTCCGTGACCAGTCCCTTGCGGCCGTAGCTGCCGTCGTCAGTCATGATGAAGGTCTGGTCGCTGACGGAGCGCACCTCGTCCTCGAGGATCAGGAGGTCCTTCGTGCGCGCGCCGAGGATGGAGAAGACGCGGTTGCCCGCATCGCGCAGCGCGGCCGCGGTGGGCAGGGCGATCGCCGTTCCCACGCCGCCGCCGATGACCACCACCGTGCCGTAGCGGTCGATCTCCGAGGGCTTGCCGAGGGGACCGACGACGTCGAGGATGGCGTCGCCGGCGTCGAGCGCGTTCAGCTCGGTGGTGGTCTTGCCCACGGCCTGCACGACGATGGTGATCGTCCCCTTCGCGGGATCGGAGCCTTTGATCGTCAGCGGGATGCGCTCGCCCTGCTCGTGCAGGCGCAGGATGACGAACTGTCCGGCGAGCTGCTTGCGGGCGATGCGCGGCGCGTCGATCTCGAGTTCTTTTACGCCGGGACCGAGAGGTCGTGTGGCGAGGATCCGGAACATGCGGCCTCCGTCAGGACTGCGAATCGCGCGGTGAAGAAGCGGAGCGTGGGCGGCTCGTAGATCATGCGCAGCCCGGTGATGCGCTCGCGCTCCTTCCAGAGCTGGGCGACCGACCAGGCCACGACGTCCATGTGCCGGTCGGTATAGACCCGGCGGGGGATGGTCAGGCGGACGAGCTCGAGCCGCGGGCGGCGGTTCTCGCCGGTGAGCGGGTCGCGTCCCGAGGAGACGATGCCGCGCTCCATCGCCCTCACCCCGCTGTCCACGTACAGCGCGGCGGCGAGGGCCTGGGCCGGGAACTGCTCCTGATCGAGATGGGGCAGGAAGCGGCGGGCGTCGAGGAACACGGCGTGGCCGCCGATCGGCAGGACGATGGGCACGCCCGCCTCGACGACCTGTTGGCCGAGGTAGCGGACCTGGTGGATGCGGTGGGCGATGTAGTCGTCGTCCACCATCTCGTAGATGCCCTGGGCCAGGGCTTCGAGGTCCCGGCCCGCGAGGCCGCCGTAGGTGGGCATGCCCTCGAAGATCACCACCTGCTCGCGAGCCTCCTGGAGGATGGACTCGTCGTTCATGGCCAGGAAGCCGCCGATGTTGACCAGGCAGTCCTTCTTGCCGGACATGGTGCAGCCGTCGAAGTGGGACATCATCTCGCGCAGGATCGCCCGCACCGGCTTGTCGGCGTAGCCGGGCTCACGCTCCTTGATGAAGTACGCGTTCTCGACGGCGCGCGTGGCGTCGCACCACATGCGGATGCCGTAGCGGTTGCAGGTGGCGCGGACGTCGCGGAGGTTCTGCATCGATACCGGCTGGCCGCCGGCCAGGTTCACCGTGCAGGCGACGTTGACGTAGGGGATGTTCTTCGGGCCGTGGCGGTCGATCACAGCCTCGAGCTTGGCCAGGTCGACGTTGCCCTTGAAGGGATGCCACGCGCTCGCGTCGTGGGCCTCGTCGATGACTACATCCACGAACGTCCCGCCCTGCAGCTCCTGGTGCACGCGAGTGGTGGTGAAGTACATGTTGCCGGGGAGGATGTCGCCCGGGCGGATGAGGATACGGGAGATCAGGTGCTCCGCGCCGCGGCCCTGGTGGGTGGGCACGACGTGCCGGAAGCCGTAGATCTCGCGGACGGCCTGCTCGAAGCGGAAGAACGAGCGCGCACCGGCGTAGGCCTCGTCGCCCATCATCAGCGCCGACCACTGCCGGTCGGACATGGCGTTCGTGCCGCTGTCGGTGAGGAGGTCGATGTAGACGTCCTCGCTCTTCAGCAGAAACGTGTTGTATCCGGCCTCGGCGATCGCTCGCTCGCGCTCCTCGCGCGTGGTCATGCGGATCGGCTCGACGGACTTGATCTTGTAAGGCTCGGCAACCGGTCGCGTCATGCACGGAAGGTAGCAATCGCGCGCACACGGGTGCAGGTGGAGGCGACACAGGGGCGGGTGATGCGTGTCACCTCATGATGATCGGAGCCGCTTCAGTGCCGCCTGCACCGCGTCCCGCAGCGAGCCGGGAGCCTTGGCCGTTTCCCGATCGAGCTTTCGCAGCTCGTCGACCGCCTGGCTCACGCGGCCCGCTCTGGCGTGCAGCAACGCCGCGTAGTAGCGAAGCAGACGGCGCCGGCCCTCGTCCTGCGCCGCGTAGTCGTCGAATGCCCAATCCAGGGTGCTGATGTGATCGTCGGGAGGAAGCGCGTCGAGCAGGACTTGCCGGTCCTTCGCGCGGCCGGCCGGGACCGCGAAGTAATACGGGCCCCACAGGGCCGACGCCTGTTCCATGCTGAGCCGCCGTCCTTCCCGGCGCATGGCGTCCGCCAGGCGGATGCGCTCGGCGGCGGCCTCGGGCGTGCGGGCGTTGCCGTATCCGGCCCATTGCAGCGTGCGCACGGCCTGGGTCGCGCGTCCCGATCGCAGCGCCGTCTCGAACAGCGCCGCCGCGCGAGGGACGTCGTCTTCTCGATTGAGCACCCAGTGGGCGAGCATGGCGTTCGCGTAGGGATTTCCCGGATCGACGGACAACGCCTCGCGATACCACTCGACGGGATCCACGCTGCGGTTTCCGTCGCGCCACGTCAGGAACGCGGCCCACCCCGAGTGCGCCAGCAGATCCGCCCGATCCGCGCCCGTCGCCGTTGGCAGCGCGGCGTCGACCACGGCCAGCGCCGGCTTGATTGCCTCGCCGAACGACGTCTTGCCCCCTTCGACCCGAACGTTGCGGATCCATTCCATGGCCAGGTCCGCCTGCGTGCGCCGGACCGTCTCCGAGTCCGGCGCCAGCTCCCGCGCACGCGCCAGCGTCGCCAGCGCTTCGACGATCTGATGACGACGACGCTGGATCGACGCTTCGGCGAGCAACGCATCGGTGCGCGCCGCGTTGTCAACGTTTTTGGCCTTCGCGTCCGCCCCCGGTGCCGCGGCTCGCGTCTCGGTCGTCACCGCGGTGTTTCGGGCAGTTGGCTGCGCGGCGCGTCGACGCACGGCGGGCAGGTTCGCGGCCGTTTCGCTCGCGGGCACGCCGGATGCGGGCGTCGGCGCGGCGGTGGTGGTGGTGGTGATGGTGGTGGTGGTGGAAGTCCGTTCGGGCGTGCGAGGCTCAACTGTGTCCGGTGGCGTGGCGTCGCGAGTGGTCGCGGCGAAGTACCCGGCGACCGCGACGGCGAGCAACGCCGCAACGGATGCCGTGAGCCACCGGCGCCGCCCGCGCGACCAGCGCGTGAACGTGCCGCCTTCCAGCACCCGCGCGAGGCGATCACACAGGCGCTCGACGTCCTGGTGGAAGTCGGCGTGGTTGAGCACCACCGCCTGGCGCGTAATGAGCCGTGCCAGCGACGCCGGCACGTCCTGGGCTCGCGGCAGCGCGGCGCCCTGCACCAGGACCGGAACGACCGGAATGCCCCGGCCGAGCGCGGCCTCGACTTCGTGGCGCACGAAATCGTTCGGATCGTCGAGGCGCCGCATGCCGTCCGCGTTGCGCAGAGTGGCCCATCGTGGGCCGATGACCACGAGCATCACCGCGGTCTGCTGCACCGACGCCTGCAGCACGTCGACGAAGTCGGTGCCCGGCTCGATCGTGTCGATGTCCAGGAACACGCGCGCCACGCCGAACCGCTGATGCAGGTGGTCGGCGAGCCGGCCCGCATCGCCGGCGGAATCCTCTCGCCGGTAGCTGATGAATATCCCTGGCTCTGCCATCGCCCGACCGCGTGCCGATGATACGCTGATCCAAAGCGGCGGCCGTGCCGCCGCACTCCTAGAATGCGTCGCCTTACCCTGGTCCTTTTGCTCCTCGGCTGCACGAAGTCCGAGCCCCCCGTGCCCTCCGTGCCCCCCTCCATCCTCCTGGTCACCCTCGACACCACGCGCGCGGACTCGATCGGCCCCGGCAACGCGAAGGGCGTCGCCACGCCGGCCTTCAACGCGCTGGCGGCGCGCGCGCGGCAGTTCCGGCAGGCGTATGCCACGGTGCCGCAGACGCTGCCGTCGCACGCGTCGATGCTGACCGGGCTCTACCCCGCCGGGCATGGCCTGCACGAGAACGCGCGCTACCTCGGCGAGCAGCATCCGCTGGTGGCGGAGAAGCTGCGCGCGGCGGGGTATCGCACGGCGGCGTTCGTGTCGGCGTTTCCGGTGGCGCGGCAGTTCGGGCTGGCGCGCGGGTTCGACGTCTACGACGACGAGTTCGCCGAGGAGCGATCATCGAAGGAGACCACCGACCGTGCGCTGGTGTGGCTGCGCGGCGAGACCCAGCGGCCGGTGTTCCTGTGGGTGCACTACTTCGATCCGCACTATCCGTACACGCCGTCGTACGGCGGGGAGATCGCGGCGATGGATGCGCAGCTCGGGCGATTGCTGGCGGCGTGGGACGGCGCGGTCATCGTCGCCGGCGACCACGGCGAGAGCCTC
>JBIOTX010000184.1:0-19802 GCA_044866315.1 Thermoanaerobaculia bacterium
GGCTTCTCGGCGACTGCCCTGCGCACCGGCACGTCGGCCGTCGTCCCCCCGCCGGCCCGTCCCCCACCCAGGTCCCTCGCTCACGCTCGGGATGACACACCGCCCTATGGCATCCTCCTCGCTGGCGAAGTAGAGTCGAAGTATGGCAAGCCAGCGACGGCGGCAGACCACCACTCCCGAATTGGAAGAGCTTCGCAGTGCTCAGACCGCCAAGAAGCGACCGACCGCCGATCCCACTCACATCCTCGACAAGGCCATCTACCAGCTCTGGGAGACCATCAACGACCTCGACCAGATCCAGCCCGAGCGGGTCGAGCACTATCGCGTCTCCGTCTTCGGCAGCTCGCGCATCCGCCGCGGCGACCCGATCTACGACGAGGTGAAGAAGCTCAGCTTCGAGCTGGCGAAGCTGGGCGTGGACATCGTCACCGGCGGCGGGCCGGGCCTAATGGAGGCGGCCAACGCGGGCGCCAGCGAGGGGAAGGGGGACAGCAAGTCCCGCTCCTTCGGCCTGGCCATCCATCTGCCCACCGAGGAGGCGGCCAATCCCTTCGTGGACAAGGTCTTCCGCCACCGCACGTTCTTCTCGAGGCTGCACCACTTCATCCGCCTCTCCTCGGCGTTCATCGTCTTTCCCGGCGGCGTGGGGACGGCCCTGGAGCTGTTCATGGTCTGGCAGCTTCTGCAGGTCAAGCACATGAAAGAGCATCCGCTCATCCTGGTCGGTACAATGTGGCCCGGACTGATCGAATGGATCCGCTCGACCATGCTCGAGCGCGGCCTGGTCAGCCCGTCCGACTTCGACGTGATCAAGGTCGTCGGCTCCTCCGCGGAAGCCATCCCGATCATCCAAGAGTCGTACGAACGATGGCTCGAGCAGGAGAGAAGAGTCGATGCCGACACAGGAGCAGGTACTTGACGCGCTGAAGAAGGTCCGTTTCCCGGGCCTGTCGCGCGATATCGTTTCATTCGGGTTCGTCCGCGATGTGAAGATCGAGGGCGGCACCGTTTCCTTCACCGTCCACTTCCAGACCGAGAACCCGTCCGTGGGCGAGCAGATCGTCCGCGACGCCGAGAAGGCCGTGAGCGCGCTGGAAGGCGTGGAGAAGGTGAACGTCCACCTGGAGATCGGTGCCCGCCAAGGCGCCCCTGTAGGGGGCGCGATGCCCCAGGGACCGGCCGCCCTCGAGGGCGTGAAGTACCGCATCGCCGTGGCCTCGGGGAAGGGCGGTGTCGGCAAGTCGACCGTCTCCACGAATCTCGCCCTCTCCCTGCGCGCCCTCGGCTACAGCGTCGGCCTCCTCGACGCCGACATCTACGGGCCGTCGCAGCAGATGATGCTCGGTATCGAGGGCCGCCCGCAGATCGACGAGAAGGACGAGAAGATCGTCCCCATGGAGCGCCACGGCGTGAAGACCATGTCCCTCGGCCTGATCACCGATCCCGACACGCCGGTGATCTGGCGCGGGCCGATGGTGATGAAGGCCATCGACCAGTTCCTCACCGACGTGAAGTGGGGGACGCTCGACTTCATGGTCATCGACCTCCCGCCGGGCACAGGCGATGCGCAGCTGACGCTGACGCAGAAGGCCGGGCTCACGGGCGCGGTGGTGGTGACGACGCCGCAGGACGTGGCCCTCATCGACGCGCGCAAGGGCCTGGCCATGTTCCGCAAGGTCAACGTCCCCGTCCTCGGCATCATCGAGAACATGAGCTACTACATCTGCCGTCACTGCGGGGAGCGCGAGGAGATCTTCGGCCACGGCGGCGGCAAGAAGACCGCGGACATGCTCGGCGTGCCCTTCCTCGGCGAGGTGCCGATCGACCCGAAGGTGGTCGTGGGCGGCGACACCGGCGAGCCGATCGTGGTCGCCGATCCCACCGCGCCCGCCGCGCAGGCGTTCAAGGAGCTGGCCCGGCAGGTCGTCGAGCAGCTCGAGTCGGGGACGGCCGGACACACCCACGGTCCGGACGAGCACCATCACCATCACGACCACGATCACGCCCACACCCACTGAGTTGTCGAAGTCGAAGAAGCGCCGGCCGCTGTCGAAGGCCCGCGTGGCGGAGTGGCTCCAGGGCCGCTTCTTCCTGCGCGTGCACATGTCGCTGATCCTGATCGGCACCTTCCTGGCCGGTCTGGCCGCGACCAAGCTCCTCCTGATGGTGGGCGTGGTCTCGCTCGCGTTGCGCTACGTGCTCGCCGTCTGCGCCGCGTATCTCGTCTTCCTGGCCCTGATCAAGCTCTGGCTGATCTACGTCCGCGCCGACCGCACCGGCATCGACCTCAGCGCGGACGGCCTCGACTGGCTCGACGTGCCTTCCGTTGGCGCCGAGGAGCTCGATCCGGGCGGCGGCTTCGGGGGCGGGGGTGCGACCGGCGCGTGGGGGAATGCCGCTCCAGTGAAAAGCGGCGGCTCGTCCTCGTCCTTCGACCTCAGCCTCGACGGCGACGAATGGCTCGTGGTGATCCTCTTCCTCGCCCTCGTCCTCTCCCTGCTCCTCGTCGGGGTCTACATCATCTACACCGCGCCCGCGCTCCTCGCCGAGGCCGCGTTCGAGGCGCTGCTCGCGGGCACGCTCGTGCGCCGCGCGAAGCGCATCGAGCGCACCGGCTGGGTCGGAGCGGTGTGGCGCGCGACGGTGTGGCCGTTCCTGCTGATCGTGGCCCTCTCCGGCGGGCTGGGGTGGGCGGTGAAGAAGCAGTGCCCGGAGGCCACGCGGCTCCGGGACGCGTGGCATTGCGCGTCGCGCCAGTCACCCTGAGCGCGAGAGCCGGAACTCCGTCCCGAGCAGCGTATTCGGGCAGCGTCCGGCGAGGGTGCCCCGGATGTCGGAAAGAGAAATCCGGGTCACGTTCAGCTGGACGTAGCAAGGCCTCCGATCCTGCGGGAGATCCATCACCGTCAGGGTCGCCCGGTCTTCCCGGGCGATTCCTGCGACCGGGTGGGTCACGCCGTTTCGGCTGACCAGCGTTCCCGTCGCCGTCGTTCCGACCGTCTGCAGGGACAGCTGGACGAGGCTCCAGTCTTCGTCGTACGGCGCGGCCAGGAGCGCGCCTTCCCACGTTCCCGCCAATGTCGGTGACGGCTGGGTCGCCGTCGGCGAGTATCCGTCGCATCCGAAGACGGCCAGGACCATGAGGAGGAGAAGAGGAAGCGGGGCACGGGAGAACATACACGTTCTACGGATGCGGTTTTGATATCGTCCGCCCGCCATGATCAACAAGGTGATCGCGACAGCGGACGAGGCCATTCACGACATCCCCAACGACGCCACGCTCGTCGTCGGAGGCTTCGGTCTGTGCGGCATCCCGGAGAACCTCATCAACGCGCTGGTCCGGAAAGGCGTGACCGGCCTGACCTGCGTCTCCAACAACGCCGGCGTGGATGACTGGGGCCTGGGGCAGCTGCTCCAGACCAGGCAGGTCCGCAAGATGGTCTCCTCGTACGTCGGTGAGAACGCGGAGTTCGAGCGGCAGTTCCTGGCCGGCGAGCTGGAAGTGGAGTTCGCGCCGCAGGGGACGCTCGCGGAGCGGATGCGGGCGGGCGGGGCGGGGATCCCGGCGTTCTACACGCCCGCGGGCTTCGGCACGGTCGTGGCGGAGGGCAAGGAGACCCGCGAGTTCAATGGGCGGATGTACGTGATGGAGCGCGGGATCGTCGGCGACTTCTCGCTCGTCGCCGCCTGGAAGGGCGACCGCCTCGGCAATCTCGTCTACCGCAAGAGCGCGCGGAACTTCAATCCCATGGCCGCCACGGCGGGGAGGATCTGCGTGGCCGAGGTCGAGGAGCTCGTGGAGCCGGGCGAGCTCGATCCGGACTGCATCCACACCCCGGGCATCTTCGTCCACCGCATGATCGTCGCCCCGCGCGAGAAGCGCATCGAGCAGCGGACGGTGAGGAAGTAATACGAACCGCGCACGACTCGCCGGCGCCGCGGCGCTCGTCGCGCTGACGGCGATCTTCGTCGGCTCCTTCCAGACCTTCTACCTCGAGATCTATCGCGCCGACGCTGCCGCGCTGCGCGCGCATTTCACCGAGCTGCCGTACCGCCGCCTCCCCGGCCTGCGCCGGCTGTACCTCGAGGTCGCGCGGCGCACCCCGCCGGGCGCACACATCCAGATCCGCATCCCGCCCCTGCCGCGCGGCGCGTACGTCTACGCCTTCTCGCGTTCGCACTACCCGCTGGCCGGACGCGTGCCCGTGCCGGTGATGAACCCGGCCACCGAGGAGTCGCTGCCGCAGGTCGAGCCGGCCGAGTACATCGTCTGCTGGCGCCGCTGCCTTCCGCCGCGCGGTTTCGCGGTCGTGTGGGAGAGCGCGGACGGCGTCCTCCTGAGGCGAACGCCATGAGGCGGGTAGGGGAGGCCTGGCTCCTCGGCTGCGTCGTCGCAGCCTTCCTGCTGGTGGTGTTCCCCTGGTCGCGGATCACCGTGCTCACCGCTCTCGCGATCACCCTTCTCGGAAAATGGTGGCGCAGCCACCGATCTCCCATCGGCTGGCACAACCTCCTCGACCTCCTCACCGCATCCCTCGTCGGCGGCTACATCCGCTTCGCCACCATCGCCCCGCCGGTGGAGTTCGACTACCTCAGCATCTGGGGCCTTAAGGCCCGGGAGTTCTGGCTCGCCGGCGGCATCAACACCGCCTTCCTGCAACAGACCCATCAGCCGAACATCCACGCTGACTACCCGCTCCTCGTGCCGCTGATCTACGACGCCCAGGCCCTGCTCCTCGGCCGCTGGGATGACCAGGAGATCGGCCTCATCACCGCTGCCTTCGGCGTCGCCGCGCTACTCGTCGTGCGCGGTCTGCTCGCCGAGGAGCTGAGCCCGTGGGCGCGGGCCTTCGCGACGCTGCTGCTCATGCCGCTCGTCTTCTCCCCGTTCCTCGGACTGGCGGAAGGGCCGCTCATCGCCTACAGCGTGGTGGGCCTCCTGTACGTGCGGCGGGCGATGAAGCAAGACGACGCGGCAAGCGCCCTACGCGGCGCGGTCTACCTCGGCTGCGCCGCGTCCTGCAAGGACGAGGGGCTGATGCTGATCGTCGCCGTGGCCCTCGGCCTGCTCGTCGGAGGAGCGAAGCGTCTGCTGCCGCGCCTCTGGCCGGCGGTGGTCATCCCCCTTCCGTGGCTCGTGTGGCGGCAGCTGCTCGACCTCACCCCGCTGCACCTGCAGACCGGCATCATCGACCGCCTCCTCGCGCGCCTGGCCGATCCCATGCCGGTCTTTCAGGCCCTCGTGCAGCACCCGCCCGGGCAGGCGCTGTTCTGGCTCGGCTTCGTCGCCGCGTGCGTCATCGGCTGGCGGCGCGTGCGGTCGGAGCATCTCCTGGCCACCGTCTGCGCGCTGCAGCCGCTCTTCTTCATCGGCACGTACTTTCTGACCCCGCGCGAACTCGACTGGCACGTGCGGCTGTCGTGGTCGCGCGTGCTGCGGCAGACCATGCCGGTGATGGCGCTCCTGGCGGTCTTCGCCCTGGCGGTGATGGTCGAGGCCCTCTTCCGCCGCGAACGCGAAGCCGTGTGATAGCTTTCCGCCCATGCCACTGACTCGCGAACAGATCGTCCGCCGCGCCGCGCAGGAGCTGCGCGACGGCTACTACGTCAACCTCGGCATCGGCATGCCCACGCTGGTCGCCAACGTCATCCCCCAGGGGATGGAGGTTATCCTCCAGTCCGAGAACGGCATCCTCGGTCTCGGCCCGTTTCCGACCGACGACGAGGTCGATGCGGACCTGATCAACGCCGGGAAGCAGACCGTGACCACCCTCGCCGGCGCGTCCTTCTTCTCCAGCGCCGACTCCTTCTCCATGATCCGCGGCGGCAAGGTCGACCTCTCCATCCTCGGGGCCATGCAGGTCTCCGAGCAGGGCGACATCGCCAACTGGATGGTGCCGGGGGCGATGGTGAAGGGCATGGGCGGGGCCATGGACCTCGTGGCCGGCGCGAAGCGGCTCATCGTGACCATGGAGCACGTCACCAAGAAGGGCGAGAAGAAGATCCTCAAAAAGTGCGCGCTGCCGCTGACCGGTGTGCGCTGCGTGAACCGCATCATCACCGACTACTGCGTGCTCGACGTGACCGGCGAGGGCCTGAGGCTGGTCGAGGTCGCGCCGGGCGTGACGGCGGAACAGGTGCAGGAGATGACCGAGCCGCGGCTCGCCGTCGCCGGCGACCTCAAGGAGATCGCGGTGTGAGCACCGCCGACCGCAGGACCGCGGTCGGGCTCTTCTTCCTCACCTTCGTCGCCTATGCGTCGTTCTTCGGCGGCGCCGGCTGGAACCAGAACGCGAACTTCGATCTCACCCGCGCCATCGTCGAGCGCGGGACCATCGCCATCGACGCCTACGCGGGGAACACCGGCGACGTCTCCCGCTACGGCGGCCACGTCTACTCCAACAAGGCGCCGGGCCTGTCGTTGCTCGCCGTCCCGGCGTACGCCGTCATCCGGACGTTCGTCGACGAAGACGATCCCTTTGGACTGATCATCGCTCTCTGGCTGTGCACCGTCGCCGTCTGCGCCACCAGCGGCGCGCTACTCTGCGCCGCGATCTACGTCTACGGCCGCACGCGCATGAGCGCGAGCCAAGGCGCCTCGCTCGCGGTGGCGCTGCTCATCGCCTTCGGCACGTACATCTTCAGCTGGTCGACCGTGTTCTTCATGCACGTCCCCAGCGCGCTGCTGCTCTTTCTCGCCTTCCTGTGGGCGCGCGAGCGGCCGCTCGCCGCCGGCCTCTGCGCCGGCGCGGCGGGGCTGTGCAACTACCTCTGCATCCCGGCCGCGCTGATCCTGCTCGTCTACGCCGGACGCCGCAACGCGCTGCGCTTCCTCGCCGGCGGCGCGCCCTTCGCGCTCGCGCTGCTCGCCTACCAGGCCGCCGCCTTCGGCTCCCCCTTCACCACGTCCATTGCCTACACGCGCGAGTCCTTCCTCGAGCGCGGGGCCACCCTCGGCGTGCTCTCGCTCCCGCGCCTCGACGTCTTCCTCGAGATCCTCATCGGCCGCTACCGCGGCCTCTTCTTCCTCTCGCCCATCCTCGCCTTCGCCTTCGCCGGCGCGGTGATCCTCATTCGCCGCCGGGCCATGCGCGCGGAGCTCATCACCATCGCTGCGCTGGTCGCCTACTTCGTCCTCGCCAACGCCGCTTTCAATTACTGGGACGGCGGCTCCGCCCTCGGCCCGCGGCACATCCTCCCCATCGTCCCGTTGCTGGCCGTGCCCATGCTCGCCGCCACCGCCCTCTGGCGTCCCCTCTGGATCGTGCTCGGCGCCATCTCCATCGCCGTGAACCTCGTCGCCACCGCCGTCAACCCCCTCCCGTCGCGCATCATCCGCGATCCCGTGGGCAGCTACCTCTTCCCGCTCTTCCTCACCGGTCGTCTCCCCGCGTCCATCCCGCCCGAGCCGCTCTGGTCGTGGAAGGTGATGCTCGGCCACGTGTCCGTCAGCACCCACGCGCCGGACGAGGCGTACCCGTACACGCGCCATCGGCCAGGGTCGGCGGTGGCACAGTGGGCGAGCTTCAATGTAGGAGAGGTGGCATTTCCGGGGAGGGCGTCGGTGGTGCCGGTGGTGGTGTGGATCGTGGTCGGCAGTGGGGTGCTGGCGCGGATGAAGGCAGAAGGCAGAAGGCAGAACGATGAATGAAGAGGTTCGAGTGAAGAATTGAGAATGAAGAAGCCCGCCCACCGGGTGTGCGTCTTACCTCTTCCCTCTTCATTCGAACTTCTTCATTCCGGTCCCGGGCGCGTTATTCCTCCTCCTCCTCCTCACGCCTCCACCATCACCCTCCTTCGCATGCGTCCTCGGCTCACCCACCATTCCGCCATCGCGAGATCGATCACCGTGGCCACCCACGCGGCGGTGAGAAAGCGCATCCAGAACTCGGTGCGGTTGGCGAAGCTGCCGGCGAGGACGAAGAAGGGGAAGATCAGGCGCTGGGTCATGGGGGTCACGGCCATGGCGATGGCGCGGATCATCCACTCGCGGTGGGCGGCGACGTCGCCGCCGCGCGCGCTCCTCAGGCCGCGGACGAGAAAGAAGCCGAAGGCGGCGAAGAAGAAGGAGAAGAAGATCCGGGCCTCGACCGGCCGCCCGGGGACGAGGAAGGGGATGGCCACGCCGCTGAGGTTGAGCACTGCGCCCGCGCCGAGGGCGGCGCGGCCGCTGAGGCGGTGCACGTGCCGCTGCCGCGCCCGGGAGCTCGTCCAGAGCTGCACGGGCACGAGGAGCAGGAAGGCGATGGCGCTCACGAAGTGGCTGACCGTCCATGGCGGATAGGGACCGATGCGGCCGGTGGTGTCGGCGATGCCGAAGACGCGGCTGGTCGCGCGCCAGGAGATGAACAGGCCGAACCCGAGGAGGAGCGCCAGGAGGACGGCTATTGCGTTACGGTGTTTCACAACACCGTAACGTAACCCTGCTCCGTTATCCTGTCAAGGTCATGGGACGCCCCCGATTGCACGACGAGCACACCCGCGCCGAGCTGCTGCGCGCGGCGGAAGCCCGGGTGGCGGCGGAAGGATCAGAGGCCCTCTCCGTGCGTGGGCTGGCCGAGGCCGTGGGAACGAGCACGCGGGCGGTGTACAGCCTCTTCGGCGGCAAGGAGGGGATCTTCCGCGCGCTCTATGCCGAGTCGTTCCTCCTGCTCATGCGCCAGGTCGAGGCCATTCCGCTCGGCCGCTCGCCGCTGAAGGACCTGGTGCGGATGGGGAAGGAGGGCTTCCGCACCTACGCCCTCGAGCACCCGAACCTCTTCCGCCTGGTCTTCGAGCGCATCATCCCGGACGCGAAGCCGTCCGAGGAGGAACGGGCGGTGGGGAGAGAGGCCCTGGCCCTCCTGCAGTCGCGCGTGCAGCGGTGCGCCGATGCCGGCCTGCTGCGCAAGCGCTCGGTCGGCTCCGCCACGGCCGCCTTCCACGCTCTCTGCCAGGGGCTGGCCTCGATGGAGCTGCAGGGATGGCTCGACCACTACCCGGGAGGAGCGGAGCGGGTGTGGGACGAGGCGTTAACTTCGCTGGTAAAAGGGTTTGGGACGCAGGGGTGAAGGCCGCGCCCTACGGCGTCGATTCCGCCGGGGCGGCGCTCTCGGCCGGCTTCTTCCTCATGTCCAGGAACAAGAGCCCGATCCCGATACAGATGGCGGAGTCGGCGACGTTGAAGGCGGGCCAGTGGTGGTTGCGGACGTACACGTCCAGGAAGTCCACCACGTAGCCGAAGCGAAAGCGGTCGAGGAGGTTGCCGATGGCGCCGCCGAGGATCAGGTGCAGGCCGGTCTGGAGGAGGCGGTCGGTCACCGCGGAGCGCAGGGCGTAGACCACGACCACGCAGAAGACGGCGATCGCGCCGACGTTGAGGAGCAGCGGCACCAGGCGGGAGTCGGCGTTCGCGCCGATGCCGAAGGCGGCGCCGGTGTTGCGCACGTGCACGATCTGGAAGAAGTTCGGGATGACCGGAATGGCCTCGTGCAGGTCGATGCGCTTCACGACCAGCCACTTCGTCCAGAGGTCGACGAGGATGACGGCGGCGGAGAGGATCAGGTAGTGGATGCGTTTCAAGCGTTCTTCTCTTCGATGAGTTTGTCCAGCTCCACGCGAAGCCGCGGCAGGATCTCCTCGTACGTGAACTGGCCGAGGGTCTCTTCGCCGCGCTTGAGGTTCACGAAGCTCGGGGCGCACCACATGCCGAGGTCGGCGTCGTCCGTCTCGCCCGGTCCGTTCACCCGGCAGCCCATCACCGCGATCGTGATGTCGTGCTCCTTCGCGTAGGCGGTCATTTCTCGCACGTTCTGGGCCAGATCGATGAAGGCCTCGTTCTCCACGCGCGAGCACGACGGGCAGCTGATGATGTTCAGTCCCTTGTGCTCGAAGCGCGGCACGGAGCGGAAGCGGCCGCTGGCGATGTCGTCGAGGATCTGCCGTCCCACGGTCACCTCCTCGCCCTTCCGCTCGAAGGGGAGAGTGAGGGACACGCGGATGGTGTCGCCGATGCCGCGGGTGATGAGCTGCTCGAAGGCGATCCGGGTCTTGATGATCCCGTCCGGCGGCATGCCCGCCTCGGTCACCCCCAGGTGCAGCGGCACGTCGGGGCGGCGCTCGGCGAAGAGCACGTTCGCGTCGATGACCTTGTTCGGATCGGAGTCCTTGAGGGAGACGCAGTACTGGTCGAAGCCGAGATCGTCCAGCATCGCGCAGTGCTCGAGCGCGGACTCCAGCATCGGGGTGATCGAGTCGTCCTTGGCGTACTTGGCCAGCTTGTCCGGATCGACCGAGCCGGCGTTCACGCCGATGCGCATGGCGCAGCCGTGCTCGCGGGCCACGTCGACCAGGTAGCGCACCTTGTCCCGGATCGGCTTGTCCCGCTCGATGTGGTACAGGTGCCCGGGGTTGTAGCGGAGCTTCTGCACCAGCGGCGCGACCTTCTCCGCCAGGCGGTAGTTCTCCTGGAGGTCGATGGAAAGATTGGCGTTCGGGCGGGCGGTACGAATATCGGCCAGGGCTCGGACGTCCTTGGGGTTGTCCACCGCTATGCGAATGACGTCGGCCCCCGCGGCCTCCAGCAGCTCGACCTGCCGAATGGTCGCCTCGATGTCCTGCGTCCGCGTGGCCGTCATGGACTGGACGGCCACGGGGTGGTTGCCGCCGATCCAGACGTTGCCGATGCGAATCTCGCGCGTGGTGCGGGCGGGGCTCACGGGGCTCCGTAACGTATTCATAAGGCAAAGATTCCGGTCCGTGGAGGACAGGCAATCCTGCCTGTCCCCGGGCGCTGGCCAGGCAGGATTGCCTGGCCTCCACTTGCCGGAATTGCCGACTTGCGCAGCCCGACGCCGATCGGTTACTGTCACAAACCGGTCAACAGCCCCGCAGCACCCGCAGGCCCTGGGTCCCGAAAAACGAACACAAAAAATACGGCTCCCGCCGTCAGTGCGGCGCGAGCTCTTGCACGGAGCGCAAATGGCTTCTCCCCTCCGATCCCGGCTCGTCCTATCCCTTCTCGTTTCCCTGATCCTCCTCGGCGGCACGCTCGCCGCGCACGCCCAGACCTGTACGGCACCCACGATCTCGTACATGGGCGGCGGGAGCCCGATCTGCCAGGGGCAGTCGATCACCCTGTACGTCCCCGGGACGTGGGCCAGCTATCAGTGGTCCAACGGCGCGACGACGTACATGATGACCGACACGCCGTCGGTGACGACGTCGTACACGGTCACGGTCACGGACGGGAACGGCTGTCAGGTGACTTCCGAGCCGTTCGTGGTCGAGGTGTTGCCGACCCTGCCGGGACCGGCCATCACGACCTCGTCCCCCGCGGCCTGTCCGACCGGGGACATGACCGCGTCGACGACCGTGCAGCCCGAGTGGACCACGATGTTCTGGACGATCAGCGGCGGCACGTTCCCGCCGTACGGCTACACCGAGATGTCCGGAGTCAACAACGTGACGTTCCGGTCCAACGGGACCGGTCCGATCATCCTCCAGGCCTGGGCCGTCGATACGAACGGCTGCTCGACCGCCATCACGACAACGCAGCTCGATCCTCCGCCGACGCCGGTGATCAGCGCGCCGGCAAACGTCTGCCGCTACGGCTCGGGCACGGCCAGCGTGGCACCGGCTCCGACCGGGAGCTGGCAGTCCGTCATGTGGACCATCACCGGCGGCCACTTCGGGTACGGCACGACGGGGCCAATGCTGTCGATCAGCGGCGACACCGCCCTGTTCTATCCCGACGGCAGCGCGTCGTCCGTCGTTTTGACCGCGCATGCCATGCACAGCTCCGGATGCGAGACGAACGCGACGAGCGTCGAGGTGCCGCTGCGCACGATTCCGGAGCCGGTGATCAGCGCCCCGGTGAACGTCTGCCGCTACGGCTCGGGCACGGCCAGCGTGGCGCCGCCGGCGGAAGGCACGTGGCAGATGGTCTGGTGGCAGATCACGGGCGGCAACTTCGGCTGGGATCCAAACAACTGGGGGCCGCGGACGACCATCAGCGGGGAGACGGTCACGTTCTACCCCGACGGCACGGGTCCGATCGTCCTGACCGCGCATGCGATGGACAGCTTCAACTGCGAGGCGCCGACGGCCATGGCCGAGGTGCCGCTGCGGACCATTCCGGAGCCGGTGATCAGCGTTCCGGTGAACGTCTGCCGCTACGGCTCGGGCACGGCCAGCGTGGCCCCGCCGGCGGAAGGCACGTGGCAGATGGTCTGGTGGGAGGTCACCGGGGGTAACTTCGGCTGGGATCCATACAGCTGGGGGCCGCGGACGACGATCAGCGGGGAGACGGTCACGTTCTACCCCGACGGCACGGGCCCGATCCTCCTGACCGCGCACGCGATGGACAGCTTCAACTGCGAGGCGCCGGTGGCCATGGCCGAGGTGCCGCTGCGGACCATCCCGGAGCCGGTGATCAGCGTCCCGGCGAACATCTGCCGCTACAGCCAGGGCACGGCCAGCGTAGCGCCGCCGGCGGAAGGCACGTGGCAGATGGTCTGGTGGGAGATCACCGGGGGCAACTTCGGATGGGATCCCTACACCGGCGGCCCGCGGACGACCATCAGCGGAGAGACGGTCTCGTTCTTCCCCGACGGTACGGGCCCGATCCTCCTGACCGCGCACGCGATGGACAGCTTCAACTGCGAGGCACCGGTGGCCATGGCCGAGGTGCCGCTGCGAACCATTCCGGAGCCGGTGATCAACGCTCCGGCGAACATCTGCCGCTACGGCCAGGGCACGGCCAGCGTGGCCCCGCCGGCGGAGGGGACGTGGCAGTCGGTGTGGTGGTCGATCACGGGCGGCAACTTCGGCTATGACCCGTACTACGGGGTGCGCACGACGATCAACGGCGAGACCGTCACCTTCTACTCCGACGGGACCGGCCCGATCCTCCTGACCGCGCACGCGATGGACAGTTTCAGCTGCGAGGCGCCCCTGGCCACGGTCGAGGTGCCGCTGCGAACGATCCCCGCGCCCGTTCTGAACGCGCCCGCCTCGGTCTGTGCCTTCAGCATTACCAACTCGATCAGCATCCAGCCGCCCGCGGAAGGGACCTGGCAGTCCGTGTCCTGGACGATCACCGGCGGCGTGTTCGGCTACGCCCCTGGATCGACGTCCGCGTTCGGCGAGTCGGTCGGCTTCTCGCCCACCGGGACCGGTCCGGTGACGATCACCGTCTCGGCGATGGACAGCTTCGGTTGCGCGGCCACCCGGACCGTCGAGATCCCGGTTCGGGTCGTGCCGCCGCCGACGATCAGCGCGCCGCCCGCGTTCTGCTCCCTCGACCCGGTCGGCATCACGGCCGCCCCGCCGGCTCAGGGGACCTGGCAGTCCGTCAGCTGGTCGGTCACCGGCGGCGTATTCGACAACGGTTCGACTTACGCCACCGGCACGATGGTCACGGTCACGCCCGACGGCAGCGGCCCGGTGACGCTCTCCCTCTACGCCACCGACTCCTTCGGCTGCTCGACGCAGCCGTCCACGGTCACCATTCCGTACGACAACACCGCCGCGCCCACGCTCAGCGCTCCGAGCAACGCCTGCACCACCGGCTCATTCGACGTCACGGCCGGCGGCAGCGGCTTCACCGGCTACGCCTGGAACGTGGTCAACGGGACCACGGCCACCGGCAACTTCACCAACACCGCGTCCATCACGCCCGATGGCAACGGCCCGGTGACCGTCAACGTCACCGCATTCACGGCGAGCGGCTGCAGCCGCGGCTCGTCGGTCACGGTTCCGCTGACCACGCCGCCCAGCGCCGCCATCACCTCGGCGAGCACGGTCTGCGCCGGCGGCGCCATCATGGCCAGCGTTCCCGACGCCGGTCCGGACGCGCACTACGCCTGGAGCATCGACGGCGGACAGATCAAGGTCGGCTGGTTCTCCTACCAGCGCGAGGTCGTCGTCGAGCCGTTCCCCGGCTACGTGGCGATGACGTTGAACGTGACGGTCTACCGGGATAACGGCTGCCAGGCGACGTCTTCCAAGGTCATCGCCGTGAACCCGGCTCCCACGGCTGCGGTCGAGCCGCATCCGGCGCGGGTGTGTGAGAACGACACCATCACCCTCACCGCGACCGAGACCAATCCGGGCGCGACCTACAACTGGACCATCGTCGGCGCGCCGGTCGTCTCCGGCCAGGGCACGCGCACGATCACCATCCAGACCCAGTACGACAGCTATCGCGTCGACTACACCCTGAACGTCGCCATCGGCTCCTGCACCAAGAGCTCCAGCGGCAGCATCGACGTCTCCAACCTCGACCGCCGCGTCGATGCCTCCGGCCCGACGACGTTCTGCCAGGGCGGGTCGGTCACGCTGACCGCCAAGCCGGGCTACACCTACGCCTGGTCCAGCGGCGCGACCACGCAGGCGATCACCGTCACCCAGTCCGGCTCCTACACCGTGACCATCACCGATCCGTACGCCTGCTCGCAGACCAGCGATCCGGTCGTGGTCAACGTCGACTCCGTCTCCAAGCCGAACATCACCGTGTCCGGCAGCGAGCCGTACTGCAACGGGGAGACGGTGACGCTCGTCGCGCCGCAGTCCGCCGGCTACACCTATCTGTGGTCCAACGGGGCGACGGGGTTCTCGACCCAGGGCACCGTGCCCGGCACGTACACCGTGACCGTCACCAACGCCACCGGCTGCTCGAACACCTCCGATCCGGTGACGCTCTCCGTCGGCGAGACTCCGACGGCGACGGTCAGCGGCACGGCCGCGGTGTGCGCGGGCGGGTCGGCCACGATTCAGGCCGCGCTCACCGGTACCGCGCCGTGGAGCGTGACCTGGTCCGACGGCGTGACCCAGAGCGGCATCACCGCCTCGCCGGTCACGCGCGTGGTCTCGCCGTCCGCGACGACGACGTACACCATCACCTCCATGAGCAGCGCGCATTGCTCCGGCACCGCCTCCGGCTCGGCGACCGTCACCGTCAACGACGCCGTCAAGCCGACCATCACCGCGGAGGGAGCGCTGCGCTTCTGCCAGGGCGGCAGCGTGACCCTCACCTCCAGCCCGGCTGCGAGCTACCTCTGGTCGAACGGCGCGACCACCCAGTCGATCGTCGTTGCCAGCGGCGGCTCGTACACCGTCACCATCACCGACGCCAACGGCTGCTCGAAGACGAGCGACGCGTCCGTGGTCATCGTCGATCCGCTCCCGGATACGACCGTGACGCCGTCCGGCCCGACCACGTTCTGCGAGGGCGGGGGAGTCTGGCTCGACGCGGCCATCGGCTCGTACACCTATCAGTGGTCGAACGGCTCGACCGAGCGGCGCATCCACGTCAGCGACTCCGGCACGTTCACCGTCACTCTCACCAACTCCTACGGCTGCACCGCCACCTCGGCGCCCATCACGGTGACCGAGAACGTCCCGGTGAAGCCGACCATCACCGCCAGCGCGTCGAGCATCTGCCCGGGCGGCTCGGCCACGCTCACCTCCAGCGAGGCAGCCGGCTATCTCTGGTCGACTGGTGAGACCACGCGCTCGATCACCGTCTCGCCGGCCGGCAGCACCCCTTACTGGGTCGATGCCACGGACGCGAACGGCTGCACCCGCCGCTCCGACGTCTTCACCGTCAGCGTGAGCGGCGTCTCCAAGCCGACCGTCACCGTCTACGGCGGGTCGGAGCCGTACTGCAACGGCCAGACCGTGACCCTCGTCGCGCCGCAGTCCGCCGGCTACAGCTACCTGTGGTCCAACGGCGGGACCGGTTACTCGACCCAGGCCACCGTGCCCGGGACGTACACGGTCACCGTCACCAACACGACCGGCTGCTCGAACACCTCCGACCCGGTGACGCTCTCCGTGGGCGAGGCTCCGACGGCGACGGTCAGCGGCGGCGCCGCGGTGTGCGCGGGCGGCTCGGCCACCATTCAGGCGGCCCTCACCGGCACCGCGCCGTGGAGCGTGACCTGGTCCGACGGCGTGACCCAGAGCGGCATCGCCGCCTCGCCGGTCACGCGCGTGGTCTCGCCGTCGGCGACGACGACGTACACCATCACGTCTTTCAGTAGCGCGCGCTGCACCGGCACGGTCTCCGGCTCGGCGACGGTCACCATCAACAATGCGGCGAAGCCGACGATCACCGCCGACGGTGCGCTGCGCTTCTGCCAGGGCGGCAGCGTCACGCTGACCTCCAGCCCGGCCGCCAGCTACCTCTGGTCGAACGGCGCCACCACGCAGTCGATCGTCGTCGCCAGCGGCGGCTCGTACACGGTGGCCATCACCGACGCCAACGGCTGCTCGAAGACCAGCGACGCCACCGTGGTCATCGTCGATCCGCTCCCGGATACGACCATCACTCCGTCCGGGTCGACCACGTTCTGCGAGGGCAGCGGCGTCTGGCTCGATGCGGCCATCGGCTCGTATACGTATCAGTGGTCGAACGGCTCGACCGAGCGGCGCCTCTACGTCACCGACTCGGGGACGTTCACCGTCACCCTCACCAACTCCTTCGGCTGCACCGCCACCTCGGCGCCCATCACCGTGACGAAGAACGTCCCGGTGAAGCCGACCATCACCCCGAGCACGGGACGCATCTGCCCGGGTGGCACGGTCACTCTGACCTCCAGTGAGGCGGCCAGCTACGCCTGGTCCACGGGCGAGACCACGCGCTCGATCACCGTCTCGCCGGCCGGCAGCACCGGCTACTGGGTCAACGCCACCGACGCGAACGGCTGCACGCTCCGCTCCGACACCTACACCGTGATCGTCGACGGCGTCTCCAAGCCGAACATCACCGCCTGGAGCTCCGGCCCGTACTGCGACGGCCAGACCGTCTGGATCACGTCCACGCAGTCGACCGGCTACAGCTACCTCTGGTCCACCGGCGAGACCACGTTCGGCATCCAGGCCCACGTGCCCGGCACGTACACCGTGACGGTCACGAACGAGACCGGCTGCTCGAATACCTCCGACCCCATCACCCTCGAAGTGGGCGAGGCTCCGACGGCCACCGTTAGCGGCACCACCGCCGTATGTGCCGGCGGCTCGGCCACGATTCAGGCCGCGCTCACCGGCACCGCGCCGTGGAGCGTGACCTGGTCCGACGGCGTGACCCAGAGCGGCATCACCGCCTCGCCGGTCACGCGCGTGGTCTCGCCGTCGGCGACGACGACGTACACCATCACCTCCATGAGCAGCGCGCGCTGCAGCGGCACGGTCTCCGGCTCGGCGACGGTCACGGTCAACGCCAATCCGACCGTCGACATCATCGCCGGCCCGATCTACGACGACCCGGGCTCGGGCGAGATCGTCAGCAATGTGGGCGACGTGGTCGAGGCCTGCGGCGATCCGACCGTCCGCCTGAGACCGACCGTGCTCAACCCGGCCAACAGCTACAGCTGGTCCACCGGCGCGACGACGGCCATCCTCGACGTCCGCACCTCCGGCACCTACACGCTGACGATGACCGACGCCAACGGCTGCACGGCCACGTCGAGCATCACCGTGAACTACACGGCCTATCCGGCCAAGCCGAACATCAGCGCGCCGTCGACCGAGCTCTGCCCGACCGGCGGCAGCATCACCCTGACCGCGCCCGCGGCCACGAGCTGGCTCTGGTCGAACGGCGCGACGACGCAGTCGATCGTCGTCACCGCGCCCGGCTCGTACAGCGTGCGCGTGAAGAACAATCTCTGCGAGTCGCCCGAGTCCGATCCGGTGGTCATCACCACGCGCTCGATGAGCATCAGCGCGTCCGGCGCGACGACGTTCTGCCAGGGTGAGAGCGTCACTCTCACCGCGTCGCCGGCGAGCTCGTATCTGTGGTCCAACGGCGCGACCTCGCAGGCGATCACGGTCTACGACTCCGGCAACTACTCCGTGACCGGCACATTCGCCGGCGGCTGCACGATCGAGACGGCGGCGGTGAGCGTCACCGTCCGGTCGATCTCCGCCTCGATCGCCGCCGACCGCACCACGGTCTGCCCCCTCGGCCCGGTCCAGCTCAGCTCCACCGTCACCGGCGGCAGCGGCTACTCGTATCAGTGGTACGACTCGCCGACCACGCCCATCCCCGGCGCGACGTCGGCGCAGCTGACCTGGACGCCCACGGCCTCCGGCACGGTCTTCCTCCGCGTCACCGACGCGATGGGCTGCGCGACGCAGAGCAACGCCGTCAGCGTCACCGTCGTGCCGACGCCGAACGCGACCATCACCGCGTCGGCCGCGGTCTGCGAGGGCAGCACCGGCCACTCGGCCAGCGTCGCCGACGCCGGCCCGGGCGCGACCTACTCCTGGTCGATCACCAACGGCACGATCACGCCGAACGGTCGCACGGCGACCTTCTCGCCGTCCGGCCTCAGCCCGATGCAGATCTCGATCACGGTCACCAACCCCGGCTGCTTGGCGAGCAGCTCCAAGACCGTGACCGTGAACGCGCTCCCGGCTGCGACGATCACCCCGAACGGCCCGACCGCGCTCTGCCCCGGCGGGACGGTGCGCCTCACTGCGTCGGCGGGGAGCTCGTATCAGTGGTCGAACGGCTCGACGGCGGCGTTCATCGACGTCCCGTACGCCAGCGCCAACACGTTCACCGTCACCGTCACCAACGCGGCGGGCTGCTCGCGCCAGAGCGCGCCGGTGACCGTCACCCAGAATGCGGCCACGGTCATCACCTCGCACCCGCAGAGCCAGTCCATGCCCCGCACCGCGACGCGGACGCTCTCGGTGGGCGTCACCGGCACCAGCCCCTTCCTCTATGAGTGGTTCGAGGGGCCGGTCGGCGACACCTCCAAACCGAAGGGCACCAATGCCACCCTGGACATCGGGCCCTATCCGAAGAAGGGGACGTACAGCTACTGGGTGCGCGTGCGGAGCTCGGTGTGTCCGTCGTCCGTGGCGAACAGCAACGCGGCGATCATCACCGTGAACAACTGACGACGTACGCGGGCCGGGCCGTTCAGGCCCGGCCCGCGTACGGGTTCTTCGCCAGGATCTCCATGTGCCGCTCCGGCATGCTCAGCGCGCGGAAGCCGTACTGCTCGTAGAGCCCGTGCGCGTCGAGCGTGGACAGGTGCCAGCGCCTGAGGCCCTGCAGGTCGGGATGGGCGCGCACAGCCTCCATGATCGTCTTGGAGATGCCGCGGCCGCGGTGGGAGGGGAGGACGAAGACGTCGGCGAGATAGGCGAAGGTCGCCCGGTCGGTGATCACGCGGGCGAAGCCGACCTGCGCGCCGTCCTCGAACACGCCGAAGCAGAGCGAGTTCGCGATCGCGCGCTCCAGGCGCTCCCGCGGGATCCCCTTCGCCCAGTACGACTCTTCCGACAGGTATCGGTGGATGAGCGCGACGTCGAGCCGCGCACGGTCGGTCGTCACCTCGATCGTCACACCACCGGCGCCTCGAGGCGCTCCTCTTCGATCTGCTCGAGGACGTGCAGTGCGGTCTCCAGCTCCACCACCGACGCCGGCGCGCCGATGCTGAGGCGCACGAATCGTGGCACCTCCGGCGTCACCGCGAACGAGGACGCGCTGGCGATCCTCACTTTCCGCCGCCGCGCTTCTTCGGCGAAGGCATCGGGAGTCCAGCGCTTGGGCAGCTCAACCCAGAGGTGGGGCGAGCGCGGGTCCGAGCCCCCGGCGCGCTTGCCGAGGATGCGGCGGGCGACGGCGTTGCGGAGGGTGTTCTCGGCGCGCTTGTGGGCGACCACCCGCGCGGCCGTACCGTCCTCGATCCACGTCGCGGCGATCTCGGCCAGGATGGGGGAGGCGAAGAGGATGCTCGCCGCCAGGCCCACGTGCGCCTTCGCCACCAGCGACTCGGGTCCGGTGAGGTAGCCGACGCGCAGCC
>JBIOTX010000185.1:0-24704 GCA_044866315.1 Thermoanaerobaculia bacterium
CCGAATCGCAAGCCGGCGGGCTGAGAGCCCGCCGCTCCACGTCGATCGTAGCCATGGCCATTGCCGTCATCGCCATCCTCCTCGCCGCCGCGTGGCAGCTGCGTCCCGCGCCGGCAAAGCCGGACAAGATCATGCTGGCGGTGCTGCCGTTCGACGACCTCTCCGGCGGCGCGCCGCATTTCGCGGACGGGATGACCGAGGAGCTGATCACGTACCTCGGGCGCCTCCGGCCGGGGCAGCTGGGCGTGATCGCCCGGACGTCGACCAACGAATATCGCGGGACGAAGAAGAGTGTCCGGGAGATCGCCCGGGAGCTGGGCGTCGACTACGTGGTCGAGGGAAGCGTGCGCCGCGAAGGGGCAAACGTGCGGGTGACGGCGCAGCTGATCGAGGCCGAGCGCCAGACCCACGTCTGGGCGGAGTCGTTCGACCGTACCGGCACCGCGGCGCTGGCGGTGCAGCAGGACGTGGCGGAGAAGATCGCCCGGGCCCTACGGGTGGAGCTGCTCGACCAGCCGGCGCTCACGGCCAAGTCCCCCGAGGCGCACGAGGCGTACCTCAGGGCGCGGCACCTGTGGCATCAGGGCGACACGCAGTCGGTCCTGGCCAGCATCGAGCAGCTCAGGGAGGCCATCCGCCGCGAGCCGGACTTCGTCCTCCCCTACATCGCCCTGGCCGAGTCGTTCCACAGCCTGGCCATGCGCGAGCGCGTCGCGCCGTCCGTCGCCGCCGGAGAGATCCGCCGCGCGAGTGACGCCGCGCTCCGCCTCGCCCCCTCGCTCGCCCAGGCCCACGGCATCACGGCCATGCTGCACTTCTGGTACGACTGGAACTGGGAGGCCGCCGAGGAGAGCTACCGCCGGGCCATCGAGCTCAATCCGAACGAGCCGGGAACCCTGCACGACCACGGCTGGCTCCTCATCACCCGAGGACGGTTCGACGAGGGACTCGCCGAGATCCGCCGGGCCCAGGAGCTCGATCCCGTTTCGCCGCGCGCAAACGCGCACGTGGCCTGGGCCTACATCTATACCCGGCGCTACCCGCTGGCCGTGGCCGAGGCCCGGCGGGCGCTGGCGCTCCGGCCGGGATTCGTCGAGGGCTACCGCTGCCTCGAGCATGCCTACATGCTGTCGGGCGATTTTCACGCCGCCCACGCCGCGCGCAGCCACCACCCACCCGAGGCCGGCCTCCCGCGCGACACCTACGGCCGCGCCGCGCACTTTGCGCTGGCGGGCGACCGGGAGGCGGCGCTGCGCTGGCTGGTCGAGGCGCGGAAGGAGCGGAACACGTCCTTCACGTTGGCGGGAGTGGACCCGAAGCTGGAGTCCTTGCACGGCGACCCGCGCTTCGAGGAGCTGCTGGCGGGAGTGGGGCTGAAGGCCCTCAGGCCACCGACTCGGTGAGGTACTGCATCGCCGACTCGCGGGAGTCGAAGATCTTGAAGACCGTATCCAGCTTCGTGATCTTCAGGAGGGCCAGGATGCGGTGCGAGGGCTTGACCAGGGCCATCTTCCGCTGCCGGTCCTCGAACTTCTGGAGGTAGCCGATCAGCTCCCCCAGCCCGGTCGAGTCCATGTAGTTGATGGCCTCGAAGTTGATCATCACCGGGCCGGTCTCGTCGTTGAGGACTTTCTCCAGGTAGCTGGAAAACTCGCGCGCGCTCTCCCCGAGCTTGATCACGCCCTGGATGTCGAGCACGGTGACGTCGTTGACCCTGTTTTTAATGATGTTCATAGAGACGGGGCGAAGTGTATCAGCCTTTCTCCTTCCTCTTGAAGACGCCATCCGTCACCAGGTTCACCGCCACCATCACCAGCGCGCCGAGGATCGCCCATCCGAAGCCGTCGATGGCGAAGCCGGGGACGAGCCAGTCGGTCAGCTCCAGCATGATCGCGTTGAGGACGAGCAGGAACAGGCCGAGGGTGAGGATGGTCAGGGGGAGGGTCAGCGCCCAGAGGATCGGGCGGACGATGGCGTTGAGGAGGCCGAGCACGGCGGCGGCGATGAAGAGGGTGACCCAGCTCTTGTAGTGAAAGTGCGGCACGACCTTCACCACGATGAACAGGGCCAGGGTGTTCAGGAGCCAGCGGAGGAGAAGAGCGCCCATGCGGCCATTCTAGCCACAAAAAAGGCGGCGCTCGCTGCGCCGCCTCTTTTGCATTCTCTGCAAACGCGCGTCGTCAAGCCGTGTAGACCCGGACCAGGAACACCACATCCTGCTTCTTCACCGTGGCGATGGACTCGGAGCTCCGGGACGGCCGGGTGAAGCTCACCAGCTCGGCTGCGCTGTCGCGGACGAACTGATTGATCGCGTCCGTGGCGTCGCTGGCCTCCACGATCGTGCGCCGGGATTCCATGTCCATCGTCGGTCGCTGCGTGGCCTCGCTGGTCAGTTCGCGGGCTTCGATGGTGAATTGCACGCGCCCCCTCCAGATTGGATTTACCAGTACCGCAACATGCCATCTTGAGCAATTGCGATGCCTCACCGGCCCCGGCACTTCTATTGCTTGCGACGGCAGCAATGGGTCCACAAGCGCGGGTGTTGGTGGTAGACGACGAGCCGGCCATTCGGGCGCTGGTCGCGAAGATCGTCGAGCGCGCGGGTCTCGAGGTGGAGGTCGCCCGCGACGGCGCGGAGGCCATCGACAAGCTCGAGGCCCGGCCCTACGAGGTGATCGTCCTCGACCTGATGATGCCCAACGTCGACGGCTTCGGCCTGATCGACTACATCCGCGAGCGCAGGGCCCCCCGCCCGGCCATCATCGTCGTCTCCGCCGGCGAGCCCGCCGCCCTCCGCCAGCTCGACGGCGCGCTGGTGCACTCGGTCATCCGCAAGCCCTTCGACATCGACGTCCTCGGCGACCTGGTCGCCGCCGCCGCCCGCTCCATGACTCCCGCGGAGGACGAGAAGGAGCATCGCGGCGTGCTGCCGTTCCGCCGCGACGGGGTCTGCTGATACCGTTCCCTCACAGCGCTGCAACGACTTTTCGCATGCCGCCGCCCCTCCCGTGCGATCATCCGCAGCCATGCGCAAAATCGCCATCCTGACCCTCGCCGTCCTCTTCCTCGCCTCCCTCGCCTTCGCCGACCACGACACCCAGAAGAAGCCTCTCAGCCCGCCGGCCAAGGCCGAGGCCAAGATCGGGGGCAAGAATGTCTCCGTCGCCTACAGCGCGCCGTCCAAGCGCGGCCGCGTGATCATGGGCGAGCTGGTGCCCTACGGGCAGGTCTGGCGCACAGGCGCGAACGCCGCCACCACCCTCACCACCGGTGCCGACCTCATGCTCGGCAACCTCCACGTCCCGGCCGGCACGTACACCCTGTACACCATCCCCGGCGAGAAGGAGTGGACGCTGATCGTGAACAAGCAGACCGGCCAGTGGGGCACGAACTACGACGCCTCGCAGGACCTCGGCCGGGTGAAGATGTCCGTCAAGGCCCTCAAGGCCCCGGTGGAGACGTTCGTCATCGGCGTCACCCCGAAGGCCCTCACCCTGACCTGGGAGAACACCGAAGCCAGCGTGCCTCTGATGGTGCATTGATGCGCCGTCTGGTCGCGCTCTGCGTGATCGCTGCTGCGCCCCTCGCGGCGCAGCAGCCGTCGCCGACGCTCACCTTCGAGGAGTACGAGCCGAAGTCGACGCTCGTCGTCCCCGAGCATCCGCGCACCCGGGCGAAGTTCCCCTTCATCGACGTCCACAACCACCAGGGCCGGGACATGTCCGCCGAGGACGTGGCGAAGCTGCTGGCGGACATGGACCGCATCAACCTGGCGGTGATGGTCAACCTCAGCGGCGGCACCGGCGCGACGCTGCAGAAGCGCATGGCCACCCTCGGCGGCAAGCGCTTCGTGCACTTTGCCAACGTCGACCTGCGGGCCATCGACGAGCCGGGGTTCGGCGAGCGCGCGGCCAGGCAGCTCGAGGAGGACGTGAAGAACGGCGCCGTCGGTCTCAAGATCTTCAAGAACCTCGGTATGTTCCTCACCGACAAGTCCGGCCAGCGCGTGCACACCGACGACCCGCGCCTCGACCCGCTCTGGAAGAAAGCCGGCGAGCTCGGGATCCCCGTGCTCATCCACACCGGCGAGCCGGTCGCGTTCTGGTCGCCGGTCGACAAGTACAACGAGCGCTGGCTGGAGCTGCAGCAGTTCCCCGACCGCCGCCGCGGCGATGCGACGAAGTTCGCCTCCTTCGAGGAGACCATCGGCGAGCAGCACAACCTCTTCCGCAAGCATCCGAAGACGACCTTCATCAACGCCCACCTCGGCTGGCTCGGCCACGACCTGGCCCGCCTCGGCAGGCTCCTCGACGAGCTCCCGAACGTCTACACCGAGATCGGCGCCGTCCTCCACGAGCTCGGCCGCCAGCCCCGCGCCGCCCGCGCGTTTCTGATCAAGTACCAGGACCGCGTGCTCATGGGAAAGGACATCTGGAACGCCGACGAGTACGCGACCTACTTCCGCGTCCTGGAAACCGAGGACGAGTACTTCGACTACTATCGCAAGCGCCACGCTTTCTGGAAGATGTACGGCCTCGGCCTGCCGGACGAGGTGCTCAAGAAGATCTATTACAAGAATGCGCTGAAGATCATCCCGCGGGTGGACGTTAGCGCGTTTCCGAGATGAGTCGCGCCGCTTCTCCGGCCCTCCTCTCCTCGTACACCACCACCACCAGCCGCTCGACCTTCGTCTCGCTCTCCCTGAGCGCCTCGGCCATCGCGTCGATGGCCTTGTCGAACTTCATCCGGGCGTGGCCGGTGCCGAAGACGGGCATGGCCAGGGTCTTCCAGCCGGAGGCGTCGGCGGCCGCGAGGGCGTTCTTCACGCAGGCGCGGATGATGGGCACGGAGGTGAGGTGCGAGCGATCGCTGGCCACGCAGTGCACGGCGGCCTTGTAGGGCAGGCTTCCCGCGGTCGTGACGTGCACTGAGCCCGCGGGAAGCGGACCGCGCCCATCGACGATGGCCTCACACGCGCGCAGCACTTCGAACCCGCCCCGCTCGCGCACGCTCGCCCCGGTGCCCATCATCAGCGACAGACGGGGATTGGTCGAGGTGCAGATCGCGTCGGCCGGAGCGTCGGCGATGTCGCCGACGAAGATGGAGACGTCCATGGACCGCAGGATGGCCCGCCTCCCCACCGCGGGCGGTGTCGATCATCACACGAACGCCGCCCCACCGGCCGGTGTTCTTTCCGGTATGAACATCCGCATCGCCCCGCTCCCCGAGGACTTTCTCGAGCGCGCCCGCAAGGAGGGACTCGACGCGCAGGGACAGCCCGTCCGCCGCGTCGTCGCCAGCGGGGGTGAGCCGTGCCGGGACGTCCTCCGCCGCGCCGAGGCTGGCGAAGAGCTGATCCTGGCCAGCTTCTCGCCCTTTTCCCAGCCCGGTCCGTTCCGCGAGTTCGGCCCGGTCTATCTCCTCGCCAACCGCTCCGATGAGCCCGTGGCGCTCGACGCCTTCCCCGCCAACGGCTACTTCCGCGACCGTCTCGTGCTGCGCGCCTACGACCGGGACGAGTCGATCCGCGACGGCGTGCTGGTGACGACGGATGAGGTGCCGGAGGCGCTGGGTCGGCTGCTCACGCACCGCAGCACGGCGTTCGTGCACGCGCGGTTTCCGGTCTACGGGTGCTTTGCGCTGCGGGTGGATCGGGGGTAGGGCGGGCGTTCACCCCTCCCACCCGGAGATTCGTCCCACGCAGACCGGGTTCCGCACCTTTTTCCGTAGCCTTTCCAAGATGACCGCGTAGCATGCCATCCCAAAGATGGCCGTGCCCTCCCCCAGCCGGCTGCTCCGCCTGGCCACGATCGCCGCCTGCATTCTCGGCGGATGGTGCGTGGCCGGATTGTTCTTCGCCACCCAGCACCACCTGATCGCCGTGGCCCTCGGCGAGCCGGACGATCTCGTCGAGCGGTTGGTGGCCATGTACCTCATGGTCTCGGTCACGGCGCTGATCACGCCGATCGTGTTCGCGCTGGCCGACCGTTTCCCCCTCCGCCGCCCCCGCCTCGGGCGCAATGCCCTGATCACCCTCGCCATCGCCGTGGCCGTGGCGGTGGTCCGCGCGCCGTTCGATCTGTTCCTGTCGTGGTTCGTCGACGGCGAGCGCGTGCCCATCGACGCGCAATTTCGGCTCGACTGGATCGCCCAGGCCCACACCTATCTGCTGTTCTCGCTGGTCCTGATGGGCGTAGCCAATTACGCGCGGCTGCAGCGCGAGGCGGCCCAGCGCCGCCTGGATGCCGCCCACTCGCGCACGGCCCTGGCCCACGCCCGGCTGCGGCGCCTGCAGGCCGACCTCAAGCCGCACTTTCTGTTCAACTCCCTCAACGCCGTCGCGGCGCTGGTGCACGCCGACCCGCCGGCCGCGGAGCGGACCCTGGACACGCTCTCCGACCTCCTCCGCCGGTCCATGGAGTGCGACGAGGACATGGAGATCCCGCTCGCCGAGGAGCTGCGTTTCGTCCAGCAGTATCTCGACATCCAGAGGACGCGCTTCGGCCACCGCCTGCGCACGTCGCTGCGCGTCGCCGCGCCGGAGCTGCTCTCCGCGGCCATCCCGCCGTTCCTGATCCAGCCGCTGGTCGAAAACGCCATCATGCACGGCGTCAGCCGCCGCCGCGACGGAGGATCGGTCGAGGTGCACGTCGGACGCGAAGGCGGCTCACTCAAGGTCGAAGTGCGCGACAACGGGCCCGGCTGCGAGCCGTCCGAGGCCACGGGCGGCGGAAGCGTGGGCGTGCCGCATGCCATGGCCCGGCTGCGTTATCTCTACGGAAGCGAGCAGACCCTGTCGTTCCGACGCGAGGAAGACGCGTTCGTGGTCGACCTGCGCCTGCCGTTCCGTCCCATCGTCGATACCCGGGAGAATGAGTATGCCGCCGCCGGATGACATGCGGCGCCGGCCGCTCCCCGTGCTCATGGGCATCGCCGCGGCCATCGTGGCGATCTGGTGCGCGGTGACCGTCTTCCAGGCCAGCGACCGCTTTTACAGCGGCCGGGCTTTCGGCGACGACCCGCTCTGGAGCGAAGTGCTCCTCGGCCAGCTCAACGCGGCTCTGGTGTGGGCGGTCTTCACTCCGATCGTGGTGGCCGTGGCCGAGCGGCTTTCCTTCCGCCGCGAGCGCCTCCTGCGCAGCCTGCTCGCGCTCCTCGCGGTCATTCCCCTGCTGGCGGCGGTGCGCACCGTCGGCGGCGCGATCGTCGTCGATTCCGTCGCGGGATATCCCGTGACTCCGGAGACGATCCGCTGGATCCTCGCCGTCATGATCCACTACAACATTCTCATCGTCGCCGTGATCGTCGGCATCACCAAGATGATCGACGTCTACCGCGACGCCGACGCGGACGAGCGCCGGGCGCTGGAGCTGCAGGCCGCGGTGGTGGACGCGGAAGCCGAGCAGCTCCGGGCCCAGACCCAGCCGTCGCTGCTCTTCGGCGTGCTGCGGGCCATCCGCGAGCGCGTGCGCAGCGATCCCGCGGCCGCCGACCGCATGCTGGTCATCCTCGGCGAGCTGCTGCGCCGCCGTCTCCACCAGCCATCGAGCGGGATGGTCTCTCTCGAGGAAGAGCTCGAGGTCGTGGAGCGCTACTTCGACCTCCAGCGCGAGCGCTTCCGCTCCCCGATCGAGGTCCATCTCGACGTCGACGACGACATCCTGGACGCCGCCGTCCCGCCCTTCGCCCTGCAGACGCTCCTGGAGACGACCGTCGGCGACCAGCGGCCCGAGTGGGTTTACGTGCGCGGCGAGGCCCGCGGGGACGTGCTCGCGCTCGAGGTGCGTACGGAGGTCAGGACGAACATGGCCCTGGTGGACCTGCGATGACCCTGCGCGCCTGCATCGTCGAGGACGAGCCCCTGGCCCGCTCCCGCCTCCTCCACCTCCTGGCCGCGCATGCGGACGTGGAGGTGGTCGGGCAGTGCGACAACGTCACTGACGCCGTGCAGCTCCTGACCCGCGAGCATCCGGACGTCCTCTTCCTGGACATCCAGATGCCTCAGGCCAGCGGCTTCGATCTCCTGCACGCTATCGACGGCGACGCGCGCCCGGTGGTCATCTTCACCACCGCCCATCCGGAGTTCGCTCTCAAGGGCTTCGACCTCGCCGCCGCGGACTACCTGGTCAAGCCCTTCGACCAGGAGCGCCTCGGGCGCGCGCTCGACCGCGCCCGCCGCCTCGCCGGCGGCGGAGACCGAGTGCCCGCCGCCGCCCGGCGCTCCGGCCCGCGCCGGGAGCGCTTCGCCGTCCGCGCCCGCGGCGAGATCGTCTTCGTCAAGGCCGCGACCATCGATTGGGTCGCCGCCGAGGGCAACTACGTCCGCCTGCACGTCGGACAGAGCTCACATCTCGTGCGCCAGTCCATGCAGCGCATCGAGGAACTGCTCGACCCCGCCCTCTTCGCCCGCGTCCACCGCTCCGCCATCGTCAACCTCGACCGCATCCGCAAGCTCGTCTCCGACGCCGACGGCTCCTACGCCGTGGTGCTCAGCACGGGCGCGTCCATCCCCATCGGCGCGTCCTATCGCTCTCGCCTGGAAGAAGTTCTGGGGGAGGAAATTTAGGAGTGCGGTGGCGCAGCCACCGCTCTGCGATCTGCAGCAGCAGCGCGTACGGGATCCACATCCCCGCGATGATCCCCAGCGAGACCGCGGCGAGCTTCCACGTCTCCGGCTGCGGCCGGAGCAGCTGCGCGGCCGCGTGAGCGAGCGGATACCACGTCACCAGGGTGAGCAATCCTCCGAAGGTGAGGCCGTTCCTCCCCAGCGCCGGATAGAGGATCGCCACCCCTCCGCCGATGGCCGTGAACACGAGCACCACCTGCAGCGTGCCGCCGGCGCTGAACGCACCGCCGCCGTTGGCCATGGCGATGGCGCGCATCGCCGCGCGCGAGGACACGCCCAGCCAGAGGCCGGCGATCAGTCCCGCGCCGGCGGCGATGGGCAGTTCGAGCAGCACCCGCGCCGACTGCTCGCGGCGCACGATCAGGGTGTAGCGGACGACGAGCAACGCGACGGCTGCCGCGGCGACGTAAGCCATGCACGCATAGTCTAGAATCCGCCGCCATGATGAAGCGAGCGGCGATCCTCCTCCTTCTTCTCCTCCTCTCCGTTCCTGCAATCGCCCAGATCGACTTCGAGCTCCTCTCCGGCCTGAAGGCGCGCTCCATCGGTCCCGCCTCCATGAGCGGGCGCGTGGCTTCGATCGACGTCGTCGAGTCCAACGACGACATCGTCTACGTCGGCGCGTCGACGGGCGGCGTGTGGAAGTCGGTCAACGGCGGGCTCTCCTTCACGCCGATCTTCGACGACCAGCCCGTTGCGGCGGTCGGCGCGGTGGCCGTGTTCCAGCCCAGCCCGGACATCGTCTGGGTCGGCACCGGCGAGGGCAACCCGCGCAACTCCATGTCCGTCGGCAACGGCGTCTACAAGTCCGTCGACGGCGGGAAGACCTGGCAGCACCTCGGGCTGGACAAGACCGAGCGCATCCACCGCATCGTCCTCCACCCGCGCGACCCGAACGTGGCCTGGGTCGCGGCCATGGGCCAGGCCTGGGGACAGAACCCCGAGCGCGGCGTGTTCAAGACCGTCGACGGCGGGAAGACCTGGACCAAGGTCCTCTACGTCAACGAGCGCACCGGCGCGGCGGACCTGGCCATCGACCCGACCAACCCGAACAAGCTCTTCGCGGCCATGTGGGAGTACCGCCGCTGGCCGTGGTTCTTCAACTCCGGCGGCCCCGGCTCCGGCCTGCACGTGACCCACGACGGCGGGGCGACCTGGAAGCGGTACACCGAGGAGGACGGGATGCCGAAGGGCACCCTCGGGCGCATCGGCCTGGCCATCGCCCGCTCCAACCCGAGCGTGGTCTACGCCCTCGTCGAGGCCGACAAGAGCGCGATGCTCCGCTCGGACGACGGCGGCCGGAAGTGGACCTCGGTCAACACCGAGTACAACGTCGCCAGCCGCCCCTTCTACTACGCCGACATTCGCGTCGACACGCAGGACCCGAACCGGGTCTACAACATCGCCTCGGTCATCACGGTCAGCAGCGACGGCGGCAAGACCTTCCGCACGCTCGTGCCCTTCGCCCGTGTCCATCCCGACCATCACGCCATGTGGATCGATCCCGATGACGCCAGTCACCTCTTCATCGGCAACGACGGCGGCGTGGCCGAGAGCACGGACCGCGGCGCGAGCTGGCGCTTCGTCTCCACGCTCCCCCTCGGCCAGTACTACCACATCGCCGTCGACGACGAGGTTCCGTACAACGTCTACGGCGGCATGCAGGACAACGGCTCGTGGAAGGGGCCGAATACGACCTGGGAAACGGCCGGCATCCGCAACTGGGACTGGCAGGAGGTCGGCTTCGGCGACGGCTTCGCCACCCACCCCATCCGAGGCGACTCCATGACCGGCTACGCCATGAGCCAGGAGGGGTACATCGTCCGCTGGAACCTGCGCACCGGCGAGCGCAAGGACGTCCGCCCGTCCGCGCCCGACGACAAGACCAACCTGCGCTTCAACTGGAACGCCGGTATCGCCGTCGATCCCTTCGATGCGAACACCGTCTATTACGGCAGCCAGTTCGTGCATAAGTCGACGAACCGCGGCGACTCCTGGACCGCGATCAGTCCCGACCTCACCACCAATCGCAAGGAGTGGCAGAACCAGGACCGGAGCGGCGGCCTCACCCCGGACGTCACCGGCGCGGAGAACTTCACCACCATCATGGCCATCGCCCCGAGCCCGGTCGAGCGCGGGGTGATCTGGGCCGGCACGGATGACGGGCGCGTGCACGTCACCCGCGACGGCGGCGCGAACTGGACCAGCGTCGAGGCCAACATCAAAGGCGTGCCGGCCAACACCTGGGTGCCGGAGATCAAGGCCTCCCGCCACGCCGCCGGCACCGCGTTCATCGTCTTCGACGATCACCGCCGCTCGAACTGGACGCCGTACGTCTACAAGACCACCGACTACGGCAAGACCTGGACCTCGCTGGCCACGAAGGACCTGCAGGGCTACGCGCTGGCCATCGAGCAGGATCCGGTCGATCCCGACCTCCTCTTCCTGGGCACGGAGTTCGGTCTCTGGACGAGCCTCGACGGCGGCAAGTCGTGGACGAAGTGGAAGCACGGCTTCCCGACCGTCTCGGTCATGGGCCTGGTCGTCCACCCGCGCGACCACGACCTCGTCATCGGCACGCACGGCCGCGCGGCGTACATCGTCGACGACATCCGCCCGCTGCGCGCGGTGTCGAAGGAGACCCTGGCCAAGCCGCTGCACTTCTTCGACGTCCCCGACGCGCAGGCCTACACCACGCGCCAGAAGGCCGGCGCGCGCTTCCTCGGCGACGGCGAGTTCCGCGGCGAGAACGAGCCGTACGGCGCGCTCCTCACCTACTCCCTGAACGTGGCCGGCATCCCCCACCCGGTCGAGGAGAAGGAGCGCGAGCGCAAGGAGAAGGAGCGCGAAGCCGCGCGCAAGCCCGGCATCGCCGAGACCGGCGTGCCCGCCGACATCCCGAAGGAGCCCGAGGCCTCTGCAACGGCGAAAGAGGAGCCGAAGAAGCCCACCGACGACAAGGAGCCGCAGGTCGACATCCACGTCGCCGACGCCAGCGGAACCGTCATCCGCAAGTTCAAGGGCCCGGCGAAGCTGGGGGTCAACCGCACGTCGTGGGATCTCACCCGCGACGCCTTCAAGCGCCCGAAGGACCCGGACGAGCAGCAGGAGAGCTTCCGCCCCCGCACCGGCCCCGAGGTGCCGCCGGGGACCTACACCGTCACGATCAAGTTCCGCGGCAACGAGGCCAAGCAGACCGTGCGCGTCGTCCCCGACCCGCGCGCCACCCTCGCCGACGCCGCGCGCCAGTCGAAGTACGAGGCCATCCTCCGCGCCGGCAAGCTCCAGGAGACCGTCACCGAGGCCGTCGAGCGCATCCGCAAGACCCGCGCGGACATCGACTCCGTCTCGGCGAAGCTGAAGAAAGACGAGCCGGACGCCGAGCCCGATCCCCTGACCAAATCCGGCGCCGCCCTCAAGCGCAAGCTCGACGCTCTCGAGCGCAAGCTCTGGGTCCCGCCGAAAACCAAGGGCATCGTCGCCGAGACCGACGCCTGGTCGAAGATCAACTACCCCCTCTTCGCCCTCCAGTCCTCCTGGGACGAGCCGACCCCCTCCCAGCTCGCCTACCTCACCCGCGCCGAGGCCGCCCTGGCCGAGGTGATGGCGGAGGTCAATCGCGTCTACGCCGAGGATGTGGCCAAGTACCGGGAGGAAGTGCAGAAGGGGAACGTGGGGCTGTTCGTGCCCTAGTGTCATCCCGAGCGTGAGCGAGGGACCTGGGCGGGCGGGTGGTACGAGGCACATGCCTCGCGCCCCTCGCTACGCTCGGGATGACAAATCCGCCCATCCCGGGTTCGTGCGCTCGATCAGCGCCACCTTCTTCGACCGCCGCCACCCCTTGATCTGCTTCTCGCGGACGATCGCGTCCGCGATCTCCGCGTACTCCTCGAAGTAGACCAGCCGGGTGACGTTGTACTGCGAGGTGAACGAGCGCGGATAGAAATGCGATTGGTGCTCCGCCAGGCGCTTCTCGAAGTCGCCGGTGACGCCGACGTAGAGCACGCGCGTGATGCTGGCGAGGATGTAGAGGTAATAGAGCTTCATGCGGCCGAGGCTACCTCGGGGTTGCACGGCTCCGTCGTTTCTCTACAGCCTGTGTCGTACCACCCGCCCGCCCAGGTCCCTCGCTACCGCTCGGGATGACACTTGGGCGATACTTATGGCTGCGCGGCCGCACGCGCGTTAGTGGAGGCTTTCATGAGATCCAGTCAGCGTGTGCTCCAGGCGTTCCTCATCCTGACAGTTGCGGTGCAGACGGCATTCGGGGCAGTGGTCAAGCGCGAGGGGGATCGCGTCATCTACCAGGCCAGCGGCGGCGAGGTGAACGAGGTGGTCGTCTTCGGCCGCATCACCCGCACCGATCCGGCGACCGGTCAGACGTTGTTCGGCATCGGCATCTCCGACAACAAGGCCCGCGTCCTCTCCGGCGATGGCTGCCAGATTCAATTCAATACCGCCATCTGCGACGACACCAATCTCGCGCTGGTGATCATCAACCTCGGCAATGAGAACGATCGGGTGACGGTGACCCTCTCCGGCGACATCCCCAGCCTTCAGCCGATGCGGATCGACGGAGGGACCGGCGACGACACCATCAACGGCGGCCCGAACGACGACAGCATCAACGGCGGGCTGGGGCTGGACACGATCAACGGCGGCGACGGGAACGACTTCATCTCCGGCGGAGCCGGCGTGGACCGGCTCAGCGGCGGTCGAGGCAACGACCGGATCTTCGGCGACCTCGGCGCGGATACGATCAACGGCGACGCGGGCAACGACACCCTGGAAGGCGAGATCGGCGCCGACACGATCAACGGCGGCGACGATGACGACACCATCCGCGGCGGCGACGGCCACGACGTCCTCAACGGCGACCGCGGCAACGACAGGATCGACGGGGACCTCGGCGACGACATCATCAACGGCGGGTCCGGACGGGACACGATCAACGGAGGCCTGGGCGGCGACAAGATCCGCGCCCAGGACGGCGAGGTCGACACGATCAACTGCGGCGGAGGGCGGGACACCATCGGACGCGATGCGAACGACGTAGTGGACCGTTGTTGATGCGCCGAAGCGCATCATCCCGAGCGTGAGCGAGGGATCTGGCGGGCGGGCGGCACGAGAACGCGGTCCTTCCAATCCGGATTCACGGATTCGATCAGCGCGATCTTCTTCGAACGCCGCCAGGTCTTGATCTGTCGCTCGCGCCGCATCGCTTCGCTGCGCGAGGGCGCGCCTTCGAAGTACACGAGGCGGTGGACTCGGTAACGTGCCGTGAACGCATCTGACCTGCCGCGCTTGTGCTCACTGAGGCGGCGCGGCAAGTCGTCGGTAGAGCCGACGTAGAGAACGCGATTGATGCTGGCGAGAATGTAGACCCAGAACATCTCGAGTCGAGGCTACCTCGGGATCCCGCGTTCCGAACGTTTGTCTACCTATGGTGGTAAGCCCCCGCCCGACCAGACCCCTCGCTGGCGCTTCGGGGTGACGCGCGCGCTGCGCGCGTCACTTCACCGCGATCGCCCGCGCCTGCTTCATATCCGTGTACCCCTTGAACGCCTTCTCGATCGCGTCCTGCATGAGCGTGCGCATGCCTTGGCGCATGGCCAGGGCGCGCAGCTCGTCGATGGGGGAGCGGTGCTGGATGGCTTTCTTCAGCTCGTCCGTGCCGGCCAGCAGCTCGTGCACAGCCATGCGGCCTTTGTAGCCGCTGTTGTTGCACTGCGAGCAGCCTTTCGGCCGGTAGAGGTGGAGGTCGGGTGAATACGTGATGCCCGTGTCCGGCCAGTACTCGTAGCCGTAGGCCTCGATGATCTCCTCGAACTCCTCGGGGGTGAGGGTGTAGGCCTCTTTGCACTTCGGACAGAGGACGCGCATGAGGCGCTGGGCCATGATGCCCAGGAGGGCGTCGGCGAAGTTGAAGGGGTCGATGTTCATGTCCAGGAGGCGGGTGATCGTCTCCGGGGCCGAGTTCGTGTGCAGGGTGGAGAAGACCAGGTGGCCGGTGAGCGAGGCCTCGATGCCGATGGCGGCGGTCTCGTGGTCGCGCATCTCGCCGACCATGATCACGTCCGGGTCGGCGCGCAGGAACGAGCGCATGGCTGCGGCGAAGGTGAAGTCGATCTTCGGCTGCACCTGCACCTGGCGCAGGCCCTTCTGGGTGATCTCGACCGGGTCCTCCGCGGTCCAGATCTTCATGTCCTCGGTGTTGATGAAGCCGAGGGCGGAGTGGAGGGTGGTGGTCTTGCCGGAGCCGGTCGGGCCGACGACGAGGCAGATGCCGTACGGCTTCTGCAGGATCTCCTTGAAGCGGGAGAGGTTCTTCTCCGAGAAGCCCATCTTCTCCAGCGGCAGCGGCTTGGACGCGGCCAGGATGCGCATGACCACGTCCTCGTTCTGATTCGCGGTGGGGATCGTGGCCACGCGCAGCTCGATGGTCCCCTTCGAGTACTTGAAGCGGATCTTGCCGTCCTGCGGCTTGCGCTTCTCGGAGATGTCCAGCTTGGCCATGATCTTGAGGCGCTGCACCAGGGCGTTGCGGTGCGGCCCGGGGATCTCCATGAACTTGTGGCAGTCGCCGTCGATGCGCAGGCGGATCACGCACGGGTTGCGCGAGCCGTCCGGCTCGACGTGGATATCCGAGGCGCCGCGCGCGGCGGCCTCGATGATCAGCTGGTTGGCGAGCTTGACGATGCCCGAGTCGGTCTCGTCGATCTCCGGCTCGTCCTTCGGCGCGTCTTCGACCTCCACCTTCTCCCCCTCGCCCAGCGAGTCGAGGATCTTCGCCCACTCCACCGAGTCGGTGGACTGATCGTCCAGCTTCTCGCCGTAAGAGGAGGCGATGTACTGCAGGATCTCGTGCTTCATCCCCACCCAGAACTCGTAGCGCGGGGCGAGGTTCATGGCCCGGATGCCGTCCAGGCGGGTGAGGTCCTGCGGGTCATCGACGGCCACGACGAGCAGTCCCGGCTTGCGGTCGACGGGCGCCGCGCCGTGCTTCTTCCAGATGTCGGACGAGACGCGCTCCTTCAGCTCCGGGGAGATGATCTGCGTGCCGTCGTAGTCGAACCACTGCGTCGAGTAGTGCGCGGCCAGCGACCGTCCGAGCTCCTCGCGCGGCACGTCGAAGTCCTCGAGCAGGGCCTGCTCGACGGTGACGTTGTTCATCCGGGCGTTGCTCACCGCCTGCTCGAGGTCCTTCTCCGAGAGGACGCCCTTGTCGATCAGCGCGCCGAACTTGGACGGCTTGCCCTGCCGGGTCACCTTATGCTGGTTGTAGAAGGCGATGCCGAGGATGCGGGCGATCTCCTCGACGGCATCCTCGTCCTGGCTGGTGAAGGCCGGGCCGTGGCGCTTGTTGATCATCTGCACCACGCCCAGGAGGTACTTCTCGAACAGGATGGGCACGGCCAGCACGGACTTCGTCCGGAAGCCGGTCTGCTTGTCCCAGCGCTGATCGAAGCGCAGGTTCTGGTGGAACTTCTGCAGCTCGGCCGTGTCGTAGGCGTCCTTGATGTTGATGGTCTTGCGGGCCAGGGCGGTGAAGCCGGCGATGGAGGCGAAGGACTTCGGGACCCGGATCTCCTTCGGCACGTCCCCGACCTTCTGCAGCGAGTACAGCTCCTGATTCTTGGTGTCGATGGCGTAGATGGTCAGACGCTCGGCATCGAGCAGCTCCAGGATGCGGTCCTTGAGCGTCATGAGGATGTGAGGGATGGACTCCGCGGCGTTGATCTGGTTCGCGATGGCGGTGAGCTTCTTCCGGAATTCGAGCTCCCGCTCGAGCGAGGACGGCGCGGCCTGAACGGTCATCGGCAGGAAGAATAGCGTTTTGGAGTGCGGCAGCAAAGCTGCCGCTTTGAAAGCGGCGGCATTGCCGCCGCACTCCAAAAGCGTACTTCGACGTGATCCTCTGGATCGAGGAAGTGACGCCCTCGCGTCTGCGCCCGTAGGGCGAGCGTCCCGCTCTACAATTCCTTCCTGATGTCCCTCCAGGCCGGGTCCCGCCTCGGGCCATACGAGATCGTCGCGCGTGTCGGCTCCGGCGGCATGGGCGAGGTGTTCCGGGCCAGGGACACGCGTCTCGACCGCACCGTCGCCCTCAAGACGCTGCACACCGGCCTCACCGCGAACGCGCAGCTGCGCCTTCGCCTGCAGCACGAGGCCAAGGCCATCTCCGCCCTCTCGCACCCGAACATCTGCGCGCTGTACGACATCGGCGAGCACGAGGGAGTCGACTTCCTGGTGATGGAGTTCATCGAGGGAGAGTCGCTGGCCGACCGGCTGCAGCGCGGGCCGCTCCCCCTGCGCGACGCCATCCGTCACGGCATCGAGATCGCCGGCGCGCTCGAGCGCGCCCACCGCGAGGGGCTGATCCACCGCGACCTCAAGCCCGGCAACGTGATGCTCACCCGCGCCGGGGCGAAGCTGCTCGACTTCGGCCTGGCCAAGAGCGTCGCCGCCGAGCCGGTCTCCGCCGATGCCCCCACTGTCGCCCACACCCGGCCGCTCACGGCGGAGGGGACGCTCATAGGCACCTTTCAATACATGGCCCCGGAGCAACTCGAGGGCCTCGCCGTCGACGCCCGCACGGACATCTTCGCCTTGGGCGTCGTGCTGTACGAGATGATCACCGGCAAGCGCGCCTTCGACGGCCGGACCAAGACCAGCATCATCGCCTCCATCGTCGCCGGCACGCCGCGGCCGATCTCCGAGCTGCAACCGGTGACGCCGCCGGAGCTGGAGCATCTCGTCGCCCGCTGCCTGGAGAAAGAGCCGGAGGCGCGCTGGCAAAGCGCCCACGACGTGCGCCTGGAGCTGGAGTGGATCGCCGCGCACTGGACGGCGACGAACGCGCGCCCGCGGCGAGCCGCGAAGCCATGGCTTCCCTGGGCGATCGCCGCACTAGCCACGCTCATCGCCATCGCCGCGGGAGTGCTCGCGCTCCGCAACACCGCGCGCCCCGCCGCGGCCCGGCCGGTCTACGCCCACTTCCTCCCCCCGCCCGGCCGCCAGATCGTGAGCACCGTCGAGACGCTGTCGATCTCCCCCGACGGCGGCCTGATCACCTTCCGCCTCGACGGCGACGACCGGCTCTGGCTCCGCCCCCTCGGCTCGAACGAAGCCCGCGCCCTGGACGGCACCGAGCACGGCAACCTGCCGTTCTGGTCGCCCGACAGCCACTGGATCGCCTTCTTCGCCGACGCGAAGCTGAAGAAGGTCAACGTCGCCGGCACGCCGCCGATGACCGTGTGCGACGCGCCGAACGGCCGCAGCGGCGCGTGGAACGCGGACGGCGTGATCCTCTTCTCGCCCTCCTCGCTCGGCCCGATCCACCGCGTCTCAGCCAGCGGCGGAACATCGGCGGCCATCACGAAGCTCGCTCCGAACGAGACCACCCACCGCTGGCCCGTGTTCCTGCCCGACGGCCGGCACTTCCTCTATCTCGCCGCCAGTCACGAGGAGACCGGCGCCAGCGAAGGCACGATCAACCTCGGCTCGATCGACGACCCCGCGCTGCGCAAGACCGTGCTGCGCGGGCGCTCCAACGCGTACTACGCGAACGGGCACGTGCTGCACGAGAAGAACGGCCATCTGCTCGCGCATCCCTTCGACGCGCGCCGCCGCGAACTTACCGGCGAGCCCGTGCGCATCGCCTCGAACGTCGACTCCGACCCGACATACTTTCGCGCGGCCTTCGCCGTCGCCGGTGACGGCGCGGTGGTATTCCATCGCGCCGCGGGCGTGGAAGACGTGGTCATCATGCGCCAGAAGCCGACCGGCGAGCTGGTCGACGTCATGCAGCCGGGGCTCGACGTCATCCAGATCCGCGTCGCGCCGGACCGCCGCCACGCCGCCGTCGCCGCCGCCGAGCCCGCGACCGGCATGAACGACCTCTGGCTCCTCGACCTCGAGCAGAAGTCGAAGGTGCGGCTCACGGCCACGCCGGGCGAGTCGGAGTGGGAGCCGGTGTGGTCGCCGGACGGCAAGCGCCTCGTCTACACCCGCAGCCGGGCCTTCCAGATCGGCGGACCGCTGGTCATGAAGACCATCGACGGCAGCGCCCGCGACCAGGAGCTCCTCGGCGACCGCGTGCGCGGCACCTTCGCCTCCGACTGGTCCGACGACGGCAAGTGGATCGCCTACCACGTCCGCGAGCCGGGCCACGAGCGCTGGGGCGACGTGTACGTCCTGCCCCTCGCCGCCGGCGCCAAGCCGATTCCCGTCGCCGTCGGCCCGGCCGCCGAGTGCTGCTCGAGCCTCTCCCCCGACTCGAAGTGGATTGTCTACCGCTCGGACGAGTCGGGAAAGACCGAGGTCTATGCGCGCCGCTTCCAGGACCAGGGCACCGCGCCCATCCCCCTGGGCACGTCGCGCGAGGTCCGGTTCGGCAGCGCCGGCGAGCTGATCACCCTCGACGACGACGGCGTGAAGACCGTCCCCCTCACCGCCGCCGGCGAGATGTTTTCGCTCGGCACCCCGCGCCTGCTCTTCCCCCGCCGCCCGCTCTTCACGCGCTACGAACAGACCCTCGACACCGACGGCAAGGATCTCGTGCTGGTCACGCAGCGGCCGAATCCGTACACGCAGGCGATTACGCTGCTGACGAAGTGGTAGGGCGCGCGTCTCGCGCCCGCGCCGGGCGTCCCGCCCGGCGCTGAGCCGTGCACGGACGCGGGAGACCCGTGCACGGGCGCAACACACCCGTGCACGGACGTGAACACCCCTGTGCACGAGCGCAGGAGACCCGTGCACGGACGTGAACACCCATGTGCACGGCCGCAGGAGACCCGTGCACGGACGCGAACACCCATGTGCACGAGCGCAACACACCCGTGCACGGACGCGAACACCCGTGTGCACGAGCGAGCACACCCCTCGCGCCGGCGTGAACATGCATGTTCACGCCGGAACACGCACATCCCGCGGGCGTGAACACCGCTGTTCGCGTGGAGACACACGTGTCCGGAAGCGGTGAACACCGATGTTCGCGGGTGGAACACGCATGTCCGCGGGCGTGAACGTCCTAAATCCCCGTCACCCGCACCACTTCCTCGAAGCTCGTCACGCCCTCGGCCAGCTTGCGCAGCGCGCTCTGCCGCAGCGTGCGCATGCCCCGCTTGATGGCCATCTCCTTGATCTTGAGGAAGTCTTCGCCGCGGTCGATGAGGTCGCGGATGGCGTTGTCGATGGGGAGGATCTCGAAGATGCCGGTGCGGCCGAAGTAGCCGGTGTTGCGACAGCGGATGCAGCCCTCGCCTTCCTTGACGATGATGCGCTTGCCGGGAGGGGCCTGGAGGTTGAGCATCGACGCCTCTTCGAGCGTCAGCGGGCGATTGGTCTTGCAGTCCTGGCAGATCTTGCGGACCAGGCGCTGGGCCATGGTCCCGATCAGGGTCGAGGAGATCAGGAACGGCTCGATGCCCAGGTCGACCAGGCGCGTGATCGACGTCGCGGAGTCGTTCGTATGCAGGGTGGAAAAGACGAGATGTCCGGTGAGCGCGGCCTGCACCGCGTTCTGGGCCGTCTCCTGATCGCGGATCTCGCCGACCATGATGATGTCCGGGTCCTGGCGGAGGATCGTGCGCAGCGCCGAGGCGAAGGTGATCCCGATCTTGTTCTGCACCGCGGTCTGGTTGAAGTCGTCGTACACCATCTCGATCGGGTCTTCGATGGTGGTGATGTTGATCTCCGGCGAGGCCAGCGACTTGAGCGCGGTGTACAGGGTGACGGTCTTGCCCGAGCCGGTGGGACCGGTGACGAGAATGATCCCGTGGGGGCGCTTGATCCAGTCGGCGAAGAGCTTCAGCTCGTCCTCGTAGAACCCCAGCCCGCCGAGCTCGCGGAGCATGACGTCGGGGTCGAAGATGCGCATGACCACCTTCTCCCCGAAGGCCGTGGGGAGCGTCGACACGCGCAGCTCGATCTCCTTCCCCTCCCGCTCGGTCTTGATGCGGCCGTCCTGCGGGCGGCGCTTCTCCGCGATGTCCATGCGGCACATGGTCTTGAGGCGCGAGGTGATGGCCAGGTTCACCAGCTTGGGCACGCGCTGGATCTCGTGCAGCACGCCGTCGATGCGGAAGCGGATGTTGGCGTGCTCGCGCTTGGGCTCGATGTGGATGTCCGAGGCCCGGGAGTCGTAGGCGTGCTGGAGGAGGAAGTCGACGGCGTTGATGATGTGCTGGTCGCTGGTCTCGATCTCCGCGCCCGACTTGAGCTTGATGTACTGCTCGAGGTTGCCGAGGTCGATCGCGCCCTTGGCCAGATCGCGGCCGGCCTTCGTCACCGAGGCCCGGAAGCCGTACTGCTCGTTGATCACCCCCATCACGTCCGACTCGGCGGAGACCACCAGCTCGATCTCCTGCTTGGCCATCGGGCGGTAGGAGTCGATGGCCCCGTGGTCGTAGGGATTCACGACCGACACGACCAGCTTCCCGTCCCGGACCGCCACCGGGACCATCCTGTGTTTCCGGGCGAAGGGGCGGGAGATCTTCGACTCGATCATCTCCACGTCCAGGCGGAGCGGATCGATCTTGAAGAACGGCAGGTGCGCGTCCTCGGCGATGAGGCGGGCCAGCAGGAAGTCGTCGATGCGCGTGGCGTTCCCGCTGGCATCGGTGAGGTTCATCTCCCGGATGACCTTGAATGGGCTCGGCTCCTCGTCCGCCCGCGACTTGAGCGTCCGCGCGTGGGTCCGGAACTGCCGGTCCGCGTTGTCCACCTCGGCGCGCTGCCGCTCGTCGATGAACCCGGCGTTGAACAGCAGCTCGCCGAGCCAGGAAACGGTGATCTCGCGCGAGACGCGCGGCACGGGGACGTTGGTGAGGGTAGTCATATGAAGGCAGAAGGCAGAAGGCAAAGGGCAGAAGGCAGAATTTCAGTGAATTGTACTTCTCACCCGCGCGATGAACCTCTGCCTTCTGCCTTTCTGCCCTCTGCCTTCATCTCACTTCGAGCAGGAACCCCTTCAGATACTCCCCTTCCGGACAGTAGAGCGACACCGGGTGGTCCGGACCGGCGGAGAGGCGCCGAACAAATGAGACTCTCCGCCCGGCGTCCAGCGCCGCGGCGAAGATGACCTTCTGGAACAGATCGAGTGACATGTGTCCCGAGCAGGAGAAGGTCATCATCAGTCCGCCCGGCTCGATCATGCGCAGGGCGTGCAGGTTGACGTCCTTGTAGCCGCGCGCGGCGCGGTCGACCTCCCCTCGGCTCTTGGCGAAGGCCGGCGGGTCGCAGACGATGAAGTCGAAGGTCTCGCGGGTCTGGCGGACGTACTGGAAGGCGTCGGCCACGAGAAACGTCCCCTCGAAGCCGTTCAGGGCGTGGTTCTCGCGGGCCATGTCGATCGCGCTCTGCGAGACGTCCACGTTCGTCACGCTGGCCGCGGCCCCGGCCGCCGCGTACACGCCGAAGGCGCCGGTATAGGAGAAGAGGTTGAGCACGCGCTTGCCGCCGGCGAGCGTGCGCGCGAGGCGGCGGTTCTCGCGCTGGTCGAGGAAGAAGCCGGTCTTCTGGCCCTCGGATGGGTTGACCCGGAAGCGCAGTCCCGACTCGAGGATGTCCGCCGTCGCGTCGACACGATCGTTCTCCGTCGGCAGCTGCTCGAGCTGGCGGACGGGGAGATCATTCTTGAAGAAGATCACCCGCGGCGCGAGCTCGCGCTGCAAGGTCTCGATGATGAGCGGCTTGAACGCCTCCGCGCCGCGGCTGCCGATCTCCACCACCACCACGTCGTCGTAGCGGTCGACGACGATGCTGCTCAGCTCATCCCCCTCGGCATGCACCACGCGCGCGCAGTTGGTGGTGTCGTCGAAGATCGGCCGGCGCCGGGCGATCGCCCGGCTGATGCGCGCGGCGATCAGGTCCGGCGTCACCTCCTCGCCGAACGTCAGGGCGCGCAGGCGGATCTGGGAGTGGCGCGAGTAGAAGCCGGAGGCCAGCACCGCGCCGCCGGCATCGACGAGGTCGCCGAGGGGCGCGTCCTCCGGGCCGCGCTCGGTGTGGATCGCGCCGGCGAAGATCCAGGGGTGGCGGTTTGCCACGACCCGCTCCTTCCCCTTTTTCAGCACGAGCATTCGCCATTCGTTGGTCATGGTTGTCGTTATAATCGCCTTCCCATGTCATCGGCTCGCACCAAGCAGTTCCATACCCAGTGTCAGGAGGAGGTCTACCGCCAGGTCAAGACCTACCTCGACGACCTGGTGGAGGAGCACTTCGACGACGCCGATCATTGCGACTTCTACCTCAGATATGGCTCGACGGTGCTGGAGATCTCGATCGATCCGTACGAGGAGGACGACGCGGTGATCGAGATCCTCGCCTTCTGCGTGCAGGGCGTGGAGCCGTCGTTCGAGCTGATGCAGGAGCTGCTCCGCCTCAACTCCGAGGTGCCGCTCGGCGCGTTCAGCATGTGCGGCACCGACATCTTCTACTCGCACTCCTTCCTCGGCCGGCGCCTGCGGCCGGAGCAATTGATCGCCTCGCTCGACAGCGTGGCCTCGATCTCGGATGTGTACGACGAACGGCTGGTCGCGAAGTACGGCGGCGAGACCGCGCTGGAGCGGCTGCGCAGCGACGCCAAACGGCACCGCTCGGTTGCCTCGAGCGCGCAAAACAATTGAAGCGGCGGCACATCGATTGCTGTTCACAGAGGTCATGACGACTCGAACCGGAGCCGCGATCGCTGCCCTGCTTTGCAGCCTCATGCTGGTCAGCTGCACCGGCGGCAGCGAGTCGACCGCGGCCGAATCCACCGAGCCCAGCCGTGAGGCCCCGATCCAGCAGACCCGGGTCAATCCTCGCAGCGAGCTGGCCACGATCAACAACGCCATCCCGGTCTACGAGGACGCGCAGTTCCGCGAGGACCTCACCCGCCGCGACGAGGTGATGATCCGCAGCAAGTACGGTGACCACGCGCAGGTCTACACCCTGGCCACCGACGACTCCTTCCCGCAGGTCTACCACTACTACACGACCTACCTGGCCCAGTTCCGCGCCTTCCCCTCCCGCGACACCTATCCGCCGGAGCAGCAGAACTGGCGCACGCTCGAGGTGCAGCTCAACCAGGCCATGCAGGACCCGTTCATCCCCGGCGAGGCCCTGGCCCTGGACGGCAAGCAGGTGACCCTGCAGATCGCCGAGACCGAGGCCGAGCCGCGGACGGTGATTCGATACATCGTGACGGACAAGCCGGCCGTACCGGCGGCGCCCGTGGCAACGGCGGAACAAGCGGCACCAGCCGCGCCCGTCGCGCGTTAAAGTTGACGCGTGTTTTCGCGCATCCTCATCCCCACCGACTTCTCCACCGCCTCCGAGTGGGTGTTCGAGGACGCCGTGCGCATCGCCGGGGCGAGCGGCGCGGAGATCGTCATCCTGCACGTGCGCATGACCTGGGCGGATCATCCCGACCAGTTCCGCTTCCCGCTCGATCCGGCGCTGTACGAGTACGCCGAGCAGCAGGAGCTGGAGCGGCTGCGCGACCGGGTACGCCGGGCGAACGCCTCGATCGCCACGCGGCTGATCGTCCGCACCGGGCCCGATCCCGGCAAGGAGATCTGCACGACCGCGATCGACGAGCAGATCGACCTGATCGTCATCGCCACGCACGCGCGCCACCACGTGGCCCATCTCTTCGTCGGCTCGACCACGCACTCCGTGCTCACCGACCCGCCCGCCCCGGTGCTGGCCATCCGCTACGGCATCCGCAAGCGCGCGGCCATGCATCGCCTGGTCGTGCCCGTGCATCTCGAGCAGACCGCGCGCCCGGCGCTCGACCTCGCCCGCCGAGAGCCGCGCGAGATCCACCTCATCATCGTCTGCGACGAGGACGACACCGCGCGCGCCGAGGAGCTCCTGCGCACGCTGGCCGTCCCCGGGGCGAAGACGGCCGTGATCCAGGGCGGCGACCCGGAGAAGGAGATCGTCCGCTACGCCGAGAAGGTCGACGCCGATGCGATCTTCCTCAATGCCGGGAGCGAGCCGAGTGAGGCAAAGCTGGACATTGTCCGGCACGCGCCGGCGCCGGTGATGGTCGTGCCGTAGGAGGCGTGGGGGGGGGGGGGGGGGGGGG
>JBIOTX010000186.1:0-23934 GCA_044866315.1 Thermoanaerobaculia bacterium
CCCCCCCCCCCCCCCCGCTTCCGTTTTGGACGGCGTTCGAGAGAACTCCGTAGAATGTCCCCAATGGTGGAAGTCGCCGTCCGCGCCGTGAACGTGTCGAAGCACTACGACATGTACCGCCGGCCGATGGATCGGCTGATCGAGATCCTCACCCGCAGGCAGCGCCACGTGGTCTTCCCGGCCCTGCGGGACGTCACCTTCGCCGTGGAGAAGGGCGAGACCATCGGCATCATCGGCCAGAACGGCGCCGGCAAGAGCACGCTGCTCAAGCTCCTGTGCGGCATCACCCGGCCCAGCAGCGGTTCGCTGACCGCGAACGGCACGATCGCCTCGATCCTGGAGCTCGGCACCGGCTTCCACCCCGAGTTCACCGGCCGCGACAACGCCGCCCTCAACGCCGCCATCCTCGGCCTCAGCCCCGCCGAGGTGCGGGGGCGGCTCCCGGCCATCCTGGAGTTCTCCGAGCTCGGCTCCTTCGTCGACCGGCCGGTGAAGACCTACTCCTCGGGCATGTACATGCGCCTGGCCTTCTCCGTGGCCGTGAACGTCGATCCGGACATCCTGGTCATCGACGAGGCCCTGGCCGTGGGCGACGGGCACTTTCAGAAGAAGTGCATCGACAAGATCCGCGAGTTCCAGGAGGCGGGGAAGACCATCCTCTTCTGCTCGCACTCGCTCTACTACGTCTCCTCGATCTGCCGGCGCACGCTCTGGCTGGACCAGGGACGGGCGATCCGCTACGGCCCGTCGGTCGACGTGGTGCACGAGTACGAGACCTTCCTGCGCGAGAAGGACCGCGAGCATCCGGCTTCCGAGGCCGCTCCGGCGGCGCCGACGCGGACGCCGGCGCGCTTCCGGGAGATCGTCGTCTGCGACCGCGCCGGACGGCCGCGCGACCGCTTCGCCCGCGGCGAGGACATTCACGTGCGCATGCGGATCGAGGCCGACTCGCCCTCGCAGCTCATCCACGTGCTGGTGGGCATCCACCGCTCGGCCGACGACCTGCAGTGCTTCGCCGTCGGCACGCACGCGGATGGGCTGCCGCCGCTCACCGGCCGCACCGACTACGAGGTGACGGCGCGCCTCATCGACGTGCCGCTGCTGCGCGGCGAGTACGACATCCTGGCCTTCATCGGCGATGAGAACGCCATGGCCGTGTACGACCAGCGCGACCTGCGGCCGGGCTTCTCCATGTCCGGCGAGCGCTACGAGATCGGGATGATCAGCGTCGACCACCGCTGGGAGTACGAGTCCCGCGTCGAGGCCGTAGCAGTCGACAGGCGATGATCTCGCTGCTCGTCGTCAACTACCGGGCCGCGGCGCTGGCCGCCGAGGCGATCCGCACCGCGCGCGCCGCGACGATCGCGCCGCTGCAGGTCGTGGTCGTCGACAACAGCTGCGACGAAGCCGAGGCCGCGGCGCTGCAGGGCCTTGCCGATACGCTCGTCGTCTCCGACACCAATCGCGGCTACGCCGGCGCGATCAACCTCGGCCGCCCGAAGTGCGAAGGGGAGACGATCGTCGTCGCCAATCCGGACGTCACCTTTGCGCCCGGCGCGATCGATCGCCTGCAGGCGGCCCTCGGCGGGAAGACCGCCGTCGCCGGACCGGCGCTGTTCTGGGACGACGCGCACGAGTGGCACCTCCCGCCCGCCGACCGCAGCACGTCGCTCGAAAAGCTGGACGAGGTGCTGGCCAGCCGCTCGCGGGCCTGGTTCGAGCAGCGCGACCGGCGCCGTTTCCGCCGCCGGGTGGCGTTCTGGTCGCTTCGCGAGACGACCCACGTGCAGACGCTCTCCGGAGCGGTCATGGCCATCCGCGCCGCCGACTTCGACGACCTCGGCGGCTTCGACGAGCGCTTCCGCCTGTACTTCGAGGAGACCGACTTCCTCCGCCGCGCCATCGCGCACCATCGCCGCATCGCCTACGTGCCCGCGGCGCGGTGCCGGCACCTGTACAACCAGAGCGCGGGCCAGACCGCGGACGCAGCAGCGGCCGCGTACGCCGAGTCCGAGAGACGCTATCTGGAGAAATGGTCGGGGCCGCTGGTGGCGCGCGTGCTCAAGAAGTTGGAGCGTGGAGGACAGGCAATCCTGCCTATCCAGACCGGCGAGATCGCCTGTCCTCCACTCGACGTCGTCGTCGAAGCGTCCCCCCTCCCGTCCTTCGCCACCGCCGCCGGGCACTTCCCGCGGGGGCCCGAGGTCACCCTCCCGCCCGAAGTTCTGCGCTCGCTGAGGAACGACTTCTACCTCCGCACGGTCGTGCGCGCCACGGGCGAGGTTCTCGCTACGGTTAGAATTCCTGCATGAGCTCGACCAGTGTCTCGGTCATCGTGCCGGCACGTGGACCGGGCTTCAGCCCGGCGCCGATCGAGCGCTATCTCGAGACCACCGGCTTCACCTTCGAGATCCTCCAGCCCGAGGGCGACGCGTATGGCTCTGCGGTCCGCCGCGGCGTGAGCGACGCGAAGGGGAGTGTGGTGGTGATCGTCGACGGCGAGCTGCCGTATCCCGTGAGCGCGATCGGCGACGCCGTGGCCATGGTGGAGTCGGGGGCGACGGACGTGGTCTTCGCCAGCACGCGCGAGGGCGACGACGGCTCGCCGCTCCTGCGCTGGATGCTCGTCCCGATCCTGCCCGATCCATCGCTGCATCTGAAGGCCTTCTCCTCGCCGGCGGCGAAGCTGGTGATCGGCGAGACCCGGCTCGACGACGGCGGCTGCGACCTGGAGATCGCCTTCCTGGCCAACAAGTACGGCTTCCGCGTGGAGCGCCTTGTGGTGCAGACCACGTCCATGGACGGCTCGTTCGCGCTGCCGTGGGCGTTCTCGATCCGCCTCGCCAACCGCCGCCACGCCTACCGCGCGGCCCGGCGCTGCCCGGTCTGTTTCTCGGCCGAGGTGTGGAGCTGCGCGCAGATCCCGGGGAACGTCGTCCGCGCCTGCCGGCGCTGCAAGTGCCGCTACCTCAATCAGTTCATGGACGACGAGGGAGCGAGCCCGGTGCGGCGGGTGTTGCGCGCGCACGCGCCTCCGGCGTCGCCGACCTACGAGTCCCACTCGCCGCCCGCGCGCGAGAAGACCAGCCTCCGCCGCCTGAACTGGGTCCGGCGCACGCTGCCCGCGCGCGCACGCGTGCTCGAGGTGGGCGTGCGCGACGGCAGCTTCGGCGCGGCCGCGGCGCGCGAGTACGAGTACGTCGGCATCGACCCCGCGTCCGCGGCGGCGCGCCACGCCCGCTCGCGCGGGCTCGAGGTCTACTGCGCCTCGCTCTCCTCGTTCGTGAACACCGGCCCCGCCTTCGACGCCATCACCCTCTTCCACGTCTTCGAGAACATGGCCGACCCGCACGACGCCCTGGGGCGCATCAAGGACCTCCTCAAGCCCGGCGGCGTCTTGTTCCTGTCCACGTTCGACACCGAGGGGCTGATCTACTTCTTCTCCGGCCGGGCCAAGATGGCCCAGAACTTCCGCACCCACCTGATCCTCTACTCGCGTTCCGCGCTCATCGAGCTCCTGGAACGCTCCGGCTTCGAGATCGCCGACATCGGACCGGACTTCGAGTACCGCGATCACAAGTTCGTGCGGCACTGGCTGGCCGCGCACCACCCGATCCTCGCGCCGCTCGCGCGGGCGGGGCTCAGGCTCCTGCCCGACCCGCTCATCGTCAGCACGGGCTCGATCCGCATCGTGGCCAAGCGCCGCGGCGGCCCGTCGCTGAACGTCCGGGCCATCCGGTCGGTGGAACCGACGCATGCCCGTTGACGAGCGGTTTACCGTCCGCGAGTACCGCGACGGTGACGAAGAGGCCATCCTCGACCTCTTCGCCCGCTCTTTCCCCCACGCGCCGCGGTCGCCCGAGCACTTCCGCTGGAAGTACGGCGACCAGCCGTTCGGCAGCGGCCGGATCAGCCTGACCTTCGATGACGAGCAGCGTCTCGTCGGCCACTACTGCGGCTATCCGGTCCCGTTCCGCATCGACGGCCGCGACGTGCTCGCCCACCAGATCGGCGACACCATGACCGACCCGTCGATCCGCCATATCGGCCGCGGCCCCACCAGCATCCTCGGCCGCACGGCCCTCGACTTCTACGCCCGCTTCTGCGAGGAGCAGGTCGCCTTCAACTACGGCTTCAACGTCGCCAACATCCAGAAGTTCTCCCTGCGCTTCCTGCGCAGCGACCGCGTGGAGCCGGTGACCTATCGCGTGCGCGACCTGCGCGTGCGGGCCCTCGCGCCGCTGGCCGGCTTCGAGCGCTGGCTGCGCGGATACCGGCTGGAGCTCGTGCGCAGCGTGACCCCGGAGTGGGACGAGCTGTTCGAGCGCGCGGCTCCCGCCTATCGCTTCCTCGTCCGCCGGGATGCGCGCTACGTCCGCTGGCGCTATCTCGACTGCCCGGACGTGTCCTACCACGTCGTGGCCGTCCGCAAGTGGCGGCGCCTGGTCGGCTGGATCGCCTATCGCCTGCAGGAGAACCGCTTCCTCTGGGGCGACGCGCTCTTCGACCCGGCCTTCACCGATGCGGCCGAGGTCGTTCTACGACACGTGGTGACGCTCTACCCCGTCGATCGGATCGAAGGCTGGTTCCCGCCCCGCCCGCAGTGGTTCGACGCCGTCCTCCGCGACCTCGACTTCGAGACCCGGCCCGAGCCCCAGGACTTGTCGGTCATGTGCGTCCCGTTCACCCTTCCGGACGCCGTGGAGCGCATGCGCGAGTCGCTCTACTACACGTGGGGAGACGGCGACTTGTTTTAGGCTTGCGTTCTGCATGCCGTTCTCATCCGCCGATAGAATTTCATGACGATGACCGCCACCGAGCCCCGGAAGAACACCCGCGACCGCCGCCTGGCGGAGGTGGAGAAGAAGCGCGTGCTCGTCATCGACGACGACCTGCCGCTACGGGGCATGCTCGCCGCCGCGCTGCGCCAGCACGGCTTCCAGGTCCTCCTCGCGGGAGACGGTGCCGAGGGGCAGCGGGCCCTGAACATCCACCACCCGGATATCGTCCTGCTCGACCTGGCCATGCCCGACGTGAACGGCTGGGACTTTCTGCAGCGTCTCCAGGAGACCGGCCACCTCGGCAAGGTGCCGATCGTGGTCCTGTCCGCGCACGTACGGGTCGAGCCGCAGGCCCTCCTGCAGATGGGCGTGTCGGCAATCCTGCCCAAGCCCTTCAACCTCCCCGACCTCATCGAGGTGATCGAGCATCTCGCGGCGTAGCTCACGCACCGACGTTGCCCGCCGTCTGGCCTCGCTGTACGAGCTGCGATCGATGCGCGGCTACGTGCGCTGGAAGGTGAAGTCGGACCCGCTGTATGCCGGCGTGCTGGAGGCCCTCGAGGGGCACGACCAGCCGCTGATCGACGTGGGCTGCGGGGTCGGGCTCCTGGCGTTCTTCCTTCGCGAGCACGGGTACGACGCGCCGATCATCGGCATCGACTTCGACGACCGGAAGATCGACCTGGCCCGCAAGGCGGCCACGAGCTACCGCGGCATCGACTTCGTCCGCGGCGATGCCCGCGATCCCCTGCCGCCCGGCCACAACGTCCTGCTCCTCGACGTGCTGCACTACTTCGATCCCGCCTCGCAGCAGGTGATCCTGCGCCACGCCGCCGAGGCCGTGCCGCCGGGAGGAGTGGCCGTGATCCGCCAAGGCATTCGCGACCGTTCGTGGCGCTATCGCATGTCGGCCACCGTCGACGCGTTCGGGCGGGCGATCCGCTGGATGCGCGCCGAGAATCTGATCTATCCGACCCGCGAGGAAGTGCTCAGGCCGTTCGCGGGATTCGACGCCGAGGTCAGGCCGCTGTGGGGGCGGACGCCGTACAACAACTACTTGTTCGTGCTGCGCAGGGCGGCGTCGTCCGGGATGACGAAGGCGTAGCCGCGCTCCTTCACCGCCACGATCACCCGCTCGAGCACGCGCAGCGAGTGCTCGCGCCCCTGGTGGAGCACGAGGATCGCTCCGGGCCGGAGCTCGGGGAGGATCCGGCCGAGGATCTGCTCGGGGTCGCTGAGCACGGCGTCGAACGAGCGTGCGCTCCAGCCGATGAGGCGCATGCCGCGCTTCTTCAGCGCCGGGTGCACGGCCGGGTTCTTCATCCCCACCGGCGCGCGGAACCAGCGCGAGGCGGAGCCGGTGAGCTGCTCCAGGGCGCGGTTGCAGCCGTCGATCTCCGCGGCGACCCGGCCGGGCAGCGAGCACCAGAAGCTGCCGGAGGGATGGGTCTGGGAGTGGTTGGCGACGGAGTGCCCGCGGGCGAGGATGTCGCGGATGGCGTCCGGTTGCCGTTCGGCGAGGATGCCTTTGACGAAGAACGTGGCCTTCACGCCGAGCCGGTCGAAGAGGTCGAGGATGGCCCGCGTGTCCTCGGTCGGGCCGTCGTCGACCGTCAGCCACACTTCGTTGCGATCGGTCTGAAAGTGGGTGATCACCGGGCCGAGCCACTGCACGTTCGGACGGAGCGTGGGATAGAGCACGAGCGCGTGCGAGAGCGCGAGCACGCCGACGGCCGCGACGGGCGAGTGCGGCCAGAGGAGGATCAGCGCGACCGGGGCGAGGATGGCGAAGCCGAGGATCAGGCCGCGGATGGCGCACCTCCGATGCGGCCGCGGAGCAGGAACACGATCGCCGCGGCGAGTGCGTTCAGCGCGACCACGCCGAGGAAGAACCAGGCCACGAAGCGCACCCACGACGTTGCCCGCGCAAAGTACGCGGCGAGGGCGATCAGGCAAGTCATGAGGGCGACGGAGTTGATGCGCTGGCGGTGCGGCGCGCGCATGGTGAGGAGACCGACGAGCACGACCGACATCTGCACCACCGCGGCGGCGATGGGGAACGCGATCAACAGCGCCGCAGCGACAGGCCAGCTGGCAAACAGCGTGGCAGCGACATAGCAGGTGAGCGTCAGGACGATCCAGATCGAGGCGGCGTAGTGGTCGATCGCGTTCTGGTCGCGATCCATGAACAGCATGACGTTCGGCGGAACGGGTTTCGGCGGACGGAGCAGCGCCGCCAGCCGGAACAGCGCAAACCGGTGCCGCGCGGCCGCGCTCATGCCGCGCCCTCCTCGGAGAACGGCTCGAAGGCGAACCACTGGTACCAGGCGCTCTTGATCACCGTCTCCAGCTCGCGCGTCCAGAGCGCGACCGCCTGCTGGAACGACGCGGAGCGGTCGGCGCCGCGGACGACGTGGAACGGCGGCGAGGTGACGAGCCGGTAGCGGCGCCGCCCGCGGCGGACGATGAAGAGCGGGTAGATCGGCACGCGCGCGGCCATGGCTAGGGCGAATGGTCCTGCCGGAACATACGTCTCGCGGCCGAAGAGGGTTGCCGGCAGGGCGCTGATGCCGGGCGTGACCCGGTCGCCCTGGACGGCGATGATCTCGCCGCGCTGCAGGGCCTCGAGGAGGTCGAGGGCCAGCTCGCTCGCCCGCGTGGAGAAATCGACCTTCAGGCCGTCGGCGTGCAGGCGGCCGTGCTGGGCCTCCTCGAACGCGCGCGTGCGCGGGTCGGTCTCCGGCGCGCGCACCATCACGATCGGCCGGTGCGAGCGCTCGGCGAAGAGATGGGCGCCGAGGTCGTAGTTGCCCATGTGCGCGGTGAGGATGATCGCGCCGCCGGCGCTGGCCTGCAACTGCTCGAAATGCTCCAGGCCGACGAACTCCCAGTCCGGCGAGACCCGGACCTCCTTGAAGCGGACGTTGTCCGCGATCGACCAGGCGTAGTTCCAGAAGACGCGGTAGACGCGGAAGAAGTTCATCAGCGCCGAGGAGCCGGGCAGGATCGCCGAGAGATTGCGCATCACCCCGCGCCGCCCCGGCCCCCAGAGCAGGAAGAAGAGCGGCCAGAAGGCCATGATCGCCGGCTCGATCCAGATCGGGACGCTGAGCACGGCGAAACGCAGGAGCTGGCGCCAGAAGACTCCATGGACGACGAACCGCTGACGCCAGCTCACGGTCGGATGATCTCGCTGAGCTTCTTCTCGACCGCCGGCAGCTCGGGCCTCAGCAGCCGAAAGAGCGCGCTCTGCATCAGCGACTCGTCGCCGGGGTAGGTGGGGACGAAGTGGAGGGGGAAGCGCTCGAAGATCTCCCGGTCGGAGCGCTTGCGGCGGCTTTGCACGTCGTGGCGCTTCCGGGCGATGCGGGCCTCGTGCTCGAGAATCCAGTGGAAGGCCCGGAACTGCATCGCCGTGAGCGGGTCGTCGATCGGGGCATGGGACTTCTTCTGCTTCTCCCCGAAGGCGCGGGTCAGCTCCTTCGCCTTCGGGTTGCGGGTGGTGGCGTAGTGATGCAGCCGGTGCAGGTAGGCGAACAGCACGGCCGCCCCGGACTCGGCGAGCTTCTCGAAGTTCTTGAGCGCGGTCTGCAGGGCATTGCGCTCGAAGAGCACGCCGCGCTCGAAGTCGCCCAGGCGATTCGAGGTCGTGCTGGAGGCATGGCGGACCACCGCTCGCGGCTCATAGAGCGCGCGATAGCCGGCGATCCAGGTCCGCCAGCCGAAGTCGACGTCCTCGAGGTAGGCGAAGTAGTCGTCGTCGAACCCGCCCAGCTCGTCCAGCTTGGCCCGCCGGGAGATCATGTTCCCGCCGCAGGCGAAGAGGATCTCCCCGCCGGCCGGCGGCTCCTCGCGCGTGCCTAAGGGGTAGCGGAAGCCGTTCTGGAAGGCGTGGCCGTCGAAGGTGAGCATCCCGCCGATGAAGTCGATGAGCTTCCCGGTCGGGTCCACGATCTTACCGCCGACGGAGACCACGTCCTCCGGCGCCTCGTCCATCGCTCGCACGAGAGCGGCCAGCCAGCCGGGCTCCGGCACGGCGTCGTTGTTGAGGAAGATCACGTTCCGCGCGGTCGAGCCGGCGAGTGCGGCTGCCAGGCCGCCGGTGAAGCCGCGGTTCTCGCGCAGGGCGAAGAGCTTGGCCTTCGGGTGCCGCGCGGCGATGGCGGTGGCGCTGCCGTCGGTCGAGCCGTTGTCGACCACGGTGACCGTGGCTCCCTCGACGTCGCCGAGCTGCGCGGTCACCGCGTCGAGACACTCCAGCGTCTCGCGGCGGTTGTTCCAGTTGACGATGATGACCTCGGTGCTCATGCGCGGAGCCGCCGCCGGATGCGGGAGAGGATCGAGCGCTTCCGCTCCGCGGGCGCCGGGGCGACGAACTTCTCCTTGAGCGCGTCGCGCCTGGGGGCCCGGCAGTACTCGCGCAGCGGCTCCAGCGTCCGCGGCCACTGGTGATCGTGCACGAACTGCTGCGTGCCGCGGACCATGCGCTCGTACCTGACCCGATCGCGGAGGAAGGACAGAATCTCGCTCGCGAACGCGTCCGGCGCGTCGTCGGAGATGACCGAGCCGGCGCCGTACCGCTCGAGGATCTCATCCGTCCCCGGCGCGGAGCTGGTGACGATCGGCAGGCCGCCCCAGAGGTAGTCGTACACGCGCGTGCGCATGGAGAGAGCGGTCTCCAGCGAGCGCGGGAAGGTGAGCAGCGCGAGGGCGAAACGGTCGAAGAACTCCGCGCGCCGCTCGTACGCCACCCACGGCTCGAAGCGCACGAAGTCGTAGCCGCGCGTTTCGACATGCGCCATCGCCTCGGCAAGCTTCCCCTGCGGCGTGATCTCGGGATTCGGGTGGGTGGTGAACGTCAGCGTCACCCCGGGCAGCGACTGGCGGGCGATGGCCACGGCCTCGATCGCGGCGATAGGGTCGTACCAGTCGTAGATGCCGCCGAAGAGAATCTCCGGCGCGTCGAGATTCCGCGGCGCGACGTCGCGCGGCGGATGTACGCCGAACGGCGCGATCCGGACGAGCGAATCCAGCTGCGGGTCGGTCTCGAACGCGACGGGGCTCAGCCGCCCCACCGCCAGCAGCATCCCCAGATAGAACAGCCTCTGCGCCTCGGAGGCGCAGAGGAAGAAGTCGCCCCGCACGAGCGAGTTCATGAGCGTGAAGTGGTCGTGCTGGAAGACCTCCGCACCGCGCTCGGCGTAGTAGTGGAAGTTCTCGATGACGAACGGATCGTACAGGTCGACGACCGTGGGGATCGGCTTCGCCTGCAGGAAGAACGCGTTTGCGACGTGGCCCTGCACCACCGCGACGTCGCTGGCGCTGCTGTGCTCCATCAACGTGGTCGGGTTGATGTAGTCCGCCTTGCAGCCCTCGATCGCCCCGCGGTCGGGCGAGAGCACGGTCACGGCGTGCCCGTCGTCGCGCAGTACGCGGGCCATCTCCAGAAAGCGGATCCCGACGCCGGCGGGCTGGCCGTGGCCGAGGGGCTCGGGGCAGACCAGGAGGGCGCGCGTCATCCGCGGCCTCGCATGCGCTCGACGAGGGTGTGCAGCTTCCACGTCCGCGACTCATAGATCAGGTCCAGGAGCCCGCTGAGGCGCTGGATCTCCACGCGCGCCAGCTCCAGCGCGGCGTGGGTCTCGTGGTTGGCCCGGCGCAGCTCATCGTTCTCGGTCGAGAGCTGGCTCTGGATCTTCGCCAGGCGCTGCTCCGTCCGCTCCAGCTGCAGGGTCTTGCGCTCGTAGTCTGCCGCAATGGAGAGGAGCGACCGCACCGAGCCCTCGAGCTCGCGCACGCGCTGGGCGTAGCCGTTGATCGTGTCGTGCAGCTCCACGCTGCTGGCCAGGACCTCGTGCTTCTCGCGGTCGAGCCGCGCGGTCTCGCGCTCGGCGGCGGTGGTGCGTCCCTTCGCCTCGACGAGGTCCGAGTACAGGGTCCCCAGGCGGCGCTTCTGGCGCTCGAAGGCATCGGCGAAGACGTCGTTGGTGAGGAGATCGGCGTGCTTGCGCCAGACCTGCAGCTTCGCCTCGCGGAAGCGCGGCGAGCCTTCCGGCGCGGCCAGGACGACCGAGGAGCCGCCCTCGAAGTGGCGGATCTCGCAGGTCACCCGCGGCACGTGCAGGAGGTCGCCGCGGCGCGAGAGGCGGATCAGAAAGTCCCAGTCCTCGAAGAGGTCGAACGCGGGGTCGAAGCCGCCGGCATCGAGGAACGACTGCCGCGGCACGAGCAGCGTGGGCAGGGGGATGTAGTTGTCCACGAGCAGCAGCTCGGGGTCGAAGTCCTGGCCGTAGAGGCGCAGGCGCGAGTAGGTCTCGTACGCGCCGCTCTCGCCGGGCCGGAGGAACGCGGAGACGGCGTCGCTGTACCACCCCGCGTGCGAGGAGCTGGACGCCGCGCTCGCCAGCGTGGCCAGGTGCTCAGGGTAGTAGAGATCGTCGTCGTCGAGGAAGGCGACGTGCGCGTTGGATGCCGCCCGCACCCCCGCGTTCGCGGCTTCGGAGCGGCCGCGCGGGGTGTCGTGCTGGACGAGCTTCGCGTTCTCGGGGACAGGCGAGATCGCCTGTCCTCCACCATCGTTCACGATCACCAGCTCGCACGGATACTCGGTCGCGCGCACCGAGTCGATGGCCTCGCGCAGCAGTGCGGGGCGGTCCTTGGTGCGGACGACGACGCTGACCGGCAGCGTCTCGCGTGTGACTTCGAGCTCCGGCGGAGTGCCGGTCCTTCGCCGCAGCTCGCTCACGGGCATCGTGCGCAGCGACGGCAGGTCGATCACGAAGTACCCCTCCGCGAACTTCGTCTTCGCGGGCAGGGTCATGGCCCGGTAGGCGTTCAGGCCGCGGGCGTAGGCGACGTAGTCGCGGAAGGCGAGCTGCGACCGGTGCTCCGCAATCGCCGCGTACTTGGCCTCGGCCACGTCGCTGATGTCGACGATCGCGTTCGGGCGCAGCGGCTGGCCGACTTCGTAGAACGCGACGCGGGCCACGGCCAGGTCGGCGAAGAGCGTCTCGTCGCCCTGGATCAGCTCGCAGAAGACCCGGGCCAGGGCGAAGTGGTCGGGATGGATCTCGATCGCGCTGGGCACGAGGATGAGATCGGGGCGGAAGGCCAGGAGATGCTCGCGAAGGGCGGACACGGCGTCGTCGCCGAGGGAACGGTCGGGGAGGCGGAGGAAATGCAGCTCCGCGCCGTCGCCCAGGAGGGCCACGCCGCGCTGCGACTCGGCCTCGCGCGCCTCCGCGGCGCCGGCCTGCGCGCCGTCCGTGGCCACGACGACCCGCACTGCCCGCCTCTCGCGCAGATGCTGCGCCACTAGGCCTCCACAGCCGATCACTTCGTCGTCGGGATGCGGTGCGAGGACGAGCAGTCGTTCGCCGCGGAGCTGCGCCGGTTCGTACGGAATCGCCTCCGCCTCGATGAGCACGGCCGGATTGTATAGGGCGTGAGGGGCAGGGCGCAGGGCGCAGGCCCCCTATAATCTCGCGCGGCCCCCGCATGGCAGAGGACTTACGGAACGACGAGCTGGCGCGTCTGCGCGCCGAGCATCGCCGCATCAGCGATCTTTTGAAGCTGATCCAGGAGCTCACCTCGCACGTGGTGCGCTCCGGCAGCATCGCCGAGCTCTTTGCCGGCGCCTTTCCGACGCTCTTCCGGGTCGTGCCGTTCGACGTGGCCGCGGCGGTGATGCTGGAGCAGAACCTCGACCTCTACGTCTCCACCCGCGAGGACGCGGCCGCGCTGCTGAGCGACCGCTTCGTCCTGCGCATCCGGGAGACCCTCGAGCAGCTGATCCCGGTGTCCTTTGCCTCGACGGAGGTCGTGGTGATGGCGGAGGCGCATGACTTACCCCCGGGAAGCGCCGAAGGCGATGGCCTGCGCCACGAGGCCCACGCCCTCCTCGAGCACGACAAGCGCACCACGGGCATGCTCATGCTCTGCCGCGCGGAGCCGGAGTTCAGCGAGAGCGAGCGCCAGATCCTGGCCATCTTCTCCACCCAGGTCTCGATGCTCCTCGGCACCATCCGGGCCCGCGAGCGCATCGTCAACCTCGCCGACACGGACGACCTCACCGGCATCTGGAACAAGCGCTACTTCCGCCGCCAGCTCCCTCAGGAGGTGGAGCGCGCGCGCACGTTCAACATCCCGCTCTCGCTGCTGCTGTTCGACATCGACGAGTTCAAGCAGATCAACGACGGCTTCGGCCACATCATCGGCGACGTCGTGCTCTCCGAGCTCTGCGGCGTGGTGCGCGAGGCCCTGCGGCCGACGGACACCATCTGCCGCTTCGGCGGCGACGAGTTCGCGATCATCCTCCCGCATACGGACCTGGCCGGGGCGAGCTCCGTGGCCGACCGCCTGCTCGGCATCGTGCGCGCCCTGACCATCCCGACCGACGAGGAAGGGGCCATCCAGTGCTCGGTCTCCATCGGCCTCGCCGAGTACCGGCGCGACGACGCCACGGCCAACGATCTCCTCCGCCGCGCGGACGAGCGGCTCTATGAGGCAAAGCGCCGCGGGAAGAACCAGTACGCCAAGTGATCAACCCTGAGCACAGCGAAGGGTCGACGGAGCCCTCTCGTGACTCGTTCCTTGCGCGAGGCACGCGGGGGTTCCGTTGATCCTTCGGTCGCTTCGCGGCCTCAGGATAAACTTCCAACGTGGCCGGCCGCTATCTGATCGCCAACTGGAAGATGAACCTCCCGCCGGAGGGGATCGAGGGATGGCTCGCCCACGTCGGCGGGGCCGATCCCGAGGACGTGGAGGTCGTCGTCGCCCCGCCGTACCCGTTCCTGCGGCGGGTCGCGGACGAGGGGGCGGGAATCGCCGTCGCGGCCCAGAACTGCAGCGACCAGCCCGCGGGCGCCTTCACCGGCGAGGTCTCGCCGCTCATGCTCCGCGACTGCGACGTCGACTACGTGATCCTCGGCCACTCGGAGCGCCGCCACCTCTTCCACGAGCCGGACGCCCTGATCGCCCGCAAGCTGACCCTGGCCATCGAGACCGGCCTGAGGCCGATACTCTGCATCGGCGAGGACCTGAACGTGCGCGAGCTCGGGCAGGTGGCCCAGTTCCTGGCCGACCAGATCAAGGTCACGGCCGTGGAGGCCCTGGAGGCCGCGGACGAGGTCGTCATCGCCTACGAGCCGGTCTGGGCCATCGGGACGGGGCGCAATGCCAGCGGGGCCATGGTCGCGGAGACGCTCGTGGAAATCCGGCAGGCTCTGGAGCGGTTCTGGCCGCCGCGTCTCGCCGGGACGTCCATCCTCTACGGAGGGAGCGTCACCCCGGACAACGTCGAGGATCTCGTCGAAAACGGAACCATCGACGGCTTCCTGGTCGGTGGGGCGAGCCTCGATTCCCGGAAGTTCATGGCCATCCTGGCGGGCCTCCGAAGTCCTTGACCCCAGAGGCATTTCCGGGAAGAATTCGCACCCCTGACAGGTTCACAGTCAGGCGTTACCCGGAGAGTTCATGATCATTCTGCTCGTCATTCTGCACGTCATCATCAGCCTGTTCCTGATCCTCGTGGTCCTCGTCCAGCAGGGCAAGGGCGCGGATCTGGCGGGCGCGTTCGGTGGCGGCGGCTCGCAGACGGCGTTCGGCGCGCGCGGCGCGACCACGCTCCTGCACAAGCTGACGACCGGCTTCTTCATCGCCTTTGTCGTGACCTCGATGGCCCTGGCGATCCTGCAGGCCCGTCCGGGCAGCTCGGTCATGACCGGCGCGTCGGCGGCCCCGACCGCACCGGCCAAGAAATAACCCGGTTCTTTGCAGCACAGCCTGCCCAAGTGGCGGAATTGGTAGACGCGCACGTTTGAGGGGCGTGTGGAGAAATCCGTGCCGGTTCGAGTCCGGCCTTGGGCACCAACTCGAATCCTCGTGGAGCGGCGGGCTTTAGCCCGCCGTTCGTGTTTTTACCGCTCGCTCACCCGCCGGTCATACTCCGCCGCCCGGTCGAGGAACGACTCGATGTGCCTCCCGAGGGTGAGCTTCTCCGTCAGGTCCGTGGCCTTGCCGAAGTCTTCGCTGAGGCGCTTGGCCTCGGCCAGGTAGTAGTCGCGCAGGCCGACCTCGATCTTGAACTCCGGGTACTTTTCGGCGAGCGTGCGCATCCACTCCTCGACCTGGCGGCGGCGGTCCTTGTCGCCGGCCCCTTCCCGCAGCTCCTTGAGGAGATCGCCCACGACGCCGGAGAGGATGGACATGCGCTGCTGCTGGAGGCCTTCGGTCGCCGCTTCGTTCGCCATGGCGCGAATACTACAATGCCGCGCGCCATGAAGGTCCTGATCGCGAATCGCGGAGAGATCGCCGTCCGCGTGATCCGCGCCTGTCGCGAGCTCGGCTATCCCACCGTCGCCGTCTACTCCGAGGCCGACCGGGCCGCGCTGCACGTGCTCTCTGCCGATCAGGCCATGCCCATCGGCCCCGCGCCGTCGCGGGAGAGCTACCTGCGCATCGACCGCATCCTCGACGCGGCCAGGAAGACCGGCGCGGAGGCCATCCATCCCGGCTACGGCTTCCTGGCCGAGAACGCCGCGTTCGCCCGGGCCTGCCGCGACGAGGGAATCCTCTTCATCGGCCCCTCGCCGGAGTCGATCGAGGCCATGGGCTCGAAGACCGAGAGCCGCCAGCGGATGAAAGCCGCCGGCGTGCCGGTGGTGCCCGGTCTGACCGAGCCGGTGAAGTCGTTTGCCGAGATCGAGGCCTTCGCGCGCGATGCCGGCCTGCCGATCATGATCAAGGCCAGCGCGGGCGGGGGCGGGAAGGGCCTGCGCTACGTCGACCGCGCCGAAGACCTGCAGTCCGCGTTCGAGCGCGTGACCAGCGAGGCCGAGTCGTTCTTCGGCGACGGCGCGGTGTACGCGGAGAAGTTCATCCCCTCGCCGCGCCACGTCGAGGTGCAGATCGTCGGCGACCAGCACGGCAACATCATCCACGTCGGCGAGCGCGAGTGCACCCTGCAGCGCCGGCATCAGAAGGTGGTCGAGGAGTGCCCGTCCCCCGTCGTCGACGCCGCCCTCCGCGAGCGCCTCGGCGCCATGGCCGTCAAGGCCGCGGCGGCGGTGAACTACTACTCCACCGGCACGATCGAGTGCCTGATGGGCCCGAACAAGGATTTTTACTTCCTGGAGATGAACACCCGCCTCCAGGTCGAGCACCCCGTCACGGAGATGGTCTGGGGCATCGATCTGGTGAAGGAGCAGCTGCGCGTCGCGCGCGGCGAGCGGCTGTCCGTCCGCCAGGAGGACCTGCGCCCGCTCGGCCACGCCATCGAGTGCCGCGTGTACGCCGAGGATCCGGCGCGCAAGTTCGCGCCCTCGCCGGGCCTGATCCGTTACATCAACCTGCCGCAAGGACCGGGCGTGCGCAACGACCAGGGCGTCTACGCCGGCTACACCGTGCCGGTGTTCTACGACCCCATGCTCTCCAAGCTGATCGCCCACGCCAACACGCGCGAGGAGGCGATCGCGCGCATGCGCCGGGCCCTCACCGAATACCGGGTCGAGGGGATCATGACCACGATCCCGTTCTTCACCTTCATCATGAATCACCCCGACTTTGCCGCGGCGCGCTTCGACACCGGCTTCATCGACCGCATCCTCCCGGATCTCGACTTCGGCGCCGCGCCTGCCGAGGATGCCCACCTCGACGCCACCATCGCCGCGGCGGCCATCCTCGCCTTCGAGGAGTCCCAGAACGTCAAGCTCCCCGAGGATGCCGGCTCGCGCTGGCGCGACGCCGCGCGCAGCGAGGCCGTTCGGGGGCGCCTGTGAGATTCCTGGCCCGCGAAGGCGGCACCGAGACCGAAGTCGAGGTGCTCCGCCACGGCTCCGGCTACCGCGTGCGCGTCGGCGACCGCTGGCTGGAGGCGGACTTGGTCAATATCGGCCCCTACGTCCGCTCGCTGCGGCTGGAGGACGGCCGCCAGTTCTCGCTGATCCATCACCGCGAGGGGAACGTCCACGAGATCTCCCTCGGCGGCTCGACGGTGAAGGTGGAGGTGGTCGACCCGCTCGCCGCGCGGCGGAAGCGCCGCGACGACGAGATCGGCGGGGGAGGCGTGGTCAAGGCGCTCATGCCCGGCCGGGTCGTGCGCGTGCTCATCGCCAAGGGCGACACCGTCCGCAAAGGCGCCGGCCTGCTCATCCTCGAGGCCATGAAGATGGAAAACGAGATCCATGCCCCCGCCGACGGCGTGGTCGACGAGGTGTTCGTGGAGGCCGGCCAGACGGTCGAATCGGGCGCGGAGCTGGTCCACATTTCGACCGTATAATTTTTCTCCACCATGTCCTCCAATCCGCCCCTCGGTCCCTACGTCGTCGGTGAGCGTGTCGGCACGACGGTCTGGCTGGCCGAGGACACCCGCAACGGCAGGCGCGTCGCCATCAAGCTGCTCACCAAGGCGCTGCCGAAGGACTCGGGCAAGCGGGAGGCGATGATCCGGGACGTCCGGGTCTCCGCGGCGCTGTACCACACGTTCCTGGTGCCCATTCAGGAGATCGCGGCCGTGGGCGACAACCTGCTCATGGTCATGGACGTGGTCGAGGGGCAGAACATCGCCAAGAAGCTGCACGGCCAGCCGCTCGACCGCGACGAGTTCTTCCGCCTGGCCTACCAGCTGGCGAGCGTGGTCAAGTACCTGCACACGAAGTTCATCCTGCACGGGAACATCAACCCCGACGCGGTGATGGTGACGGCCGACGGGCAGGTCAAGCTCGGAGGGCTCAACCTCGGCAACTTCCTCCGCCGGGAGAAGACCTCCACGACCTATCAGCAGAAGGGACAGGACGCGCGCTGCGTGGCCTATATGGCCCCCGAGCAGATCGCCTCGGCCTCGATCGACGAGCGCACGGACATCTTCTCCCTCGGCGCGGTGATGTACGAGATGGCCACGGGCAGGATTCCCTTCGCCCGCCCCAGCGCCACGGACATCGCCCGCCTGGTGGTCGAAGGGCAGCCGCTTTCACCGAAGACGGTGAACCCGGAGATCCACTCCCAGGTGATGGCCGTCGTCGGCTCCTGCCTGTTCAAGGATCCGTTCAAGCGCCACAAGGACGCCAAGTCGCTGGTCGAGGCCATCGAGAAGCTCGATTCCGCATCGGTGCAGTTCGCGGCGCAGTTCGAGAAGAAGGTCGTCGCGGGCGCCGCCCAGGCCGCGGAGCATCGCCGGTCGATCCTCTTCATCGCCGACGTCGCCAACTACGAGGAGCTGCGGGCCGAGGATCCGGGGGCCGCGGCGAAGGCCGCCGCGCGCATGCAGCAGGTCCTCGGCGAGTCGGTGTACCTGTTCGACGGCGAGGTCGTCGATCCCTTCGGCACGCGCATGGTGGCCACGCTGCCGTCGGTCGAGGCCGCGCTGGAGGCGGGACGCAAGGGAGAATTCGACTTCTCGCCCGAACAGCAGGAGGGCGAGCCGCTGCAGGTGCGCATGCTCCTGCATGCCGGCGAGGTCGAGGCGAAGGACGGCACGGCCTCCGGGCCGGGACTGGACAAGGCCCTGGAGACGCTGGCCCAGCTGCCGCCGAATCACCTCTTCATCTCCGAGGACTTCGTGCGCGAGGGGCGCGGCAACGTGCGCCTGCGCGACGCCGGCGCGCGCGGGGGGATGAAGCTCTTCACAATCGTGCCGCCCGAGCCGAAGCCGGTGGTGGCGCCCGAGCCGGAGCCCACGACCGCGGAGCTGCAGGAAGAGGAAGCCGCGGAGGCCGCGGAGCTCCTGGCGGAGCAGACAGCAGCGCGGAAGAAGAAGAGGCTCATCGCAGTCGCCGCGGCGGCAGCGCTGGTGCTCATCCTCCTCGCGGGCGCGGCGATCATGTGGAAGCGCAGCACGGGCGCGCACGCGACCGCGCCCGCGGCCGTGGCGGACACGCCGCGCGGCCCGCAGCCGGCGACGGCGGCGAATCCGCGCAAGGTATTCGTGGCGCCATTCAAGGTCGAGGCGGCCACGCCGCCGCTCGACGACCAGGCCAACGCCATTCGCCTCGGCGCGATCGCCATCCTGCGCAGCTATCCGGAGCTGCGCGTGGTCGAGCAGCAGGAGCCGGACGCGGTTTCCGTGTCCGCGTACGTAAAGCCGGGCGCGGCGGGGCCGGAGCTCGTCTCCGTCACCGGGACGAAGACCAGTGCGCCGGCGGCCATCCTCGACGTCGCCAGCGGCATCCGGGCCGTCGTCCAGCAGGTGACCGCCGAGGTCCAGGCGCGGCCGCGCACGTACGCGGTGGCCGCTGCGCTGAACTCGTTCGCGGACGCCGTCGTTGCCCGCTCCGCCGGCGACGCCACGCGCGCCGATACCTCGCTGCGCGCGGCCATGCAGTCCGATCCGAGCTTCCTTCCCGCGCAGCTCCTGGCCATGGAGTTTTTCGCCTCGAACGGCAAGAACGACGAGGCCATCGCCGCGGCGAAGCAGGTCGTCGCGCTCGACCCGGCGAACCTCGACGCCGCGCGGAAGGTGGCCCGGGCGAGCCTCATCACCGGCGATCTCCAGCAGGCCTTCGCGCTGTACGACCTCATCCTCGACCGCCAGCCGGCCGATGCCGAGGCGCTGAACCACGTGGCCCGGTACTCGCTCTCCGCCGGGGACACCGCGCGCTTCAACGCCACCCTGGCCAGGCTCCGCCGCCTCCCGCCCGTCCACGTGACGGCCCATCAGCCGGACACGATCGCCTACGCCGGCCGCATCGCCGTCGCCGTCGACAAGTACTACGACCTCGGCGTCTCCAGTCCCTCGATCTCGCTGAAGATCGGCCGCTTCTCCGTGCTGCGGCACTCCCTGCCGCTGGCGGAGATCGAGCTGCAGAAGCTCGGCCAGTCCGATCCGCTGTACGGCTACCACATGCTCAAGGCCTACATGGCCGCCGAGACCCAGAAGTCGGACGAGGCGGCCAAGGAGCTGGACCTGGCCCTCGCCGCGGCCGTGCCGGGCGACGACTCCTGGACCTGCGCGGCCGAGGTGCACGCCATCCTGGCGGACACGAACGGCGTCATCGCCTCGCTCGAGAAGGCCGCCCAGCGGAAAGAGCCGACCAGCGCGTACATCTTCGCCAATCCTCTCTTCCGGTACCTCCAGAACGATCCGCGCTACGGGAAGCTGCAGGAGACGTTCACGGCCCAGCAGGGAGAGATCCGGACGGCATTGGCTCAAATCAAGTAACGGCCATGACCCGGATCGACTCCTTGAGGTCGACGATGGCCAGCTTCGTCGCCTCGCGGAACATCGGCGCGCGGAAGCGCGGCTGGAGGACGCGGCGGCGGCCGTCGGTCAGACGCGTGGTGGAGATGGTGAGCACGTCCTCGTCCTCGCGCAGGTAGACGAAGCCGTTCGTCACGAACGACGAGAGCGCGGCGAAGACCGCTTCCGGGAGGACGAAAACGCCGTTCCGGCAGACCACGTAGAGCGTTTCGTTTGCGTCCATAATGTGCGTCCGATGATCGTTTCCGCGCGCCTGACCTTCTCGGCTGCCCATCGTCTGCACAATCCGAACCGCGACGCCGACTGGAACCGCCGGACGTACGACAAGTGCGACAACCCGCGCGGCCACGGGCACAACTACGCCCTGGAGGTGAGCGTGAAGGGGAAGATCGATCCCGAGACCGGGATGGTCATCGATCTCAAGCGCCTCAAGGACATCATGCGCGAGCGGGTCATCGACCGGGTCGACCACACCAACCTCAACGAGGACGTCGACTTCCTGCGCGAGGTCATCCCCACCGCCGAGAACCTCGCCCGCGCCTTCTGGCAGCAGCTCGCGCCCGCCATCCCGGAGGGCGAGCTCTACGAGGTGACCCTGCACGAGACCGAGCGCAACTCCGTGCGCTACCGGGGAGAGGACGAATGAACTACGACCTGGCCATGATGGCCCTCGAAGGCCTGACCCGCTCGCCGCTCGCCGTCCGCGCCGAGGGAGGAGAGATCGTGCTCGAGGCCACCCAGTCGTCCTTCAAGGAGCTGGCCCGCCTCTGTCTGCTGTTGGGTGGCGTGCAGACCGCGGAAGACGCGTTCGAGCTCGCCCCGGGCGTGCACGTGACCGACGACTCGCCGCTGCTGCGGCTCAAGTTACGGGAAGAGTGAAAAGTTTGTGGAGCGGCGGGCTTTAGCCCGCCGAATGATCACGATTCGTAGTCCGGCGAGTACCTCACCAGCTCGCTGAGGAACGTCGCCTTCCGCCGCTGATCCGCGTCGTCGATCTCCAGCAGATCGCGGATGGAGATCATCCCCACCAGCCTTCCTTCGTCGACCACGGGCAGATGGCGCGAGTTGATGGAGTGCATCTTTCGGATGGCTTCGTCGACTTTCTCATCCGGATCGGCCACGACGAGGTTCTTCGACATCACCTGGGCGACCTTGGTCCGGTCGGGATCAAGGCCGGCGGCGACCACGCGGGCCATGAGGTCGCGCTCGGAGAAGATGCCCGCCAGCTTGCCGCCCTCGACCACCGCGGCCGCGCCGATGTTTCGCTCGGTCATCTGTCGCGCCGCGGAGCGAACGTCGTCCCCCGTGTCGAGCACCGTCAGGGTCTGCCCTTCGATCAGCTCCGAGATCCGTCGCATGGTGACCTCTCTCTTCTCAGTATCGCAGCAGTGAGTGCAGGGGAACGTTCAGCGCCAGTTTCTCCCTCCCGCCCAGGAACTCCAGCTCGATCACGGTCCCGACGCCGATCAGCGTGGCGTCGAAGCCGCGCACCAAGTGCGTGGCCGCTGCAATCGTGCCGCCAGTGGCCAGCACGTCGTCGATCACCACGATCCGGTCGCCGTCCTGGATGGCGTCATCGTGAATCTCCAGGGCGTCCTTGCCGTACTCGAGCACGTACTCGTGCCTGCGCGTGGCCCAGGGCAGCTTGCCCGGCTTGCGGATGGGAACGAAGCCGGCGCCGAGGTTCTTGGCGACGATGCTGCCGAAGATGAAGCCGCGGGACTCGATGCCGGCGACGATGCTCACCCCCTGGTCCTGGAAGGGCTCGGCGAGCAGAGCGCAGGTGCGGTCGAGCGCCTCCGGCGAGCGGAGCAGGGGGGTGATGTCTTTGAACGTGATCCCCGGCTTGGGGAAGTCGGGGACGTCGCGGATGAAGCTCTTCAGTTGTTCCACGGTCATCAGAACTTGACGTCGAAGTCCCCGAGCCTGCCCGAGAACTCCTTCGACTCCTGGTCGATTTTCGTGACCTCGGCGTAGCGGGGGCCTTCCTTCAGCTCCTCGAGCCACTCGTCGATGGACTTCTTCTCGCCTTCGACCAGCGCTTCGACCGAGCCGTCGCGCATGTTCTGGATCCAGCCCTTCAGCCCCATCCGCCGCGCGACGCGCGTGGCGAAGAAACGGTACCCGACTCCCTGGACCTTGCCATGGATCCGTATGTGCCGCTGTTCCTTCATGTTGGCGGATTCTAACGTCGTCGCCGCGTTCTGCGCGTGGGTTTCTTCGCCGCCGGCTTGGGCTTCGGCTTGGGCGCCGGCGCGGTGACCGTGACCGTCTTCGGCGGCGGCGCGTTCTTCATCTCCGTGACGCTCTTCTGCAGGTCGCCGAGGAGCTGCGTCTGCTGCGCGTCGCGGGTCTTGAGGGCGACGATCTCCTTCTCCAGCCGCGCGCGCTCGCTCACGCCGATCGAGACCAGGGCCACCGTCGCCGCGGCCGCGGCGTCGGTGCGCGGGTACTGCTGCACGATCTTGGAGAGCTTCTCCCGCGCCTCGTCGGTCTTCTTCGCCTCCAGGTCCTTGCGCGCCTCCTTCAGCAGCGAGTCCGCGCGGAGGTCGTTGGGCACGGAGAGGACGAGATAGACCACCACCGCGCCGAGGATCGACGACGCGATGGCTGTGAGCCACAGAAGCGCGCGGATCTTCATCGGCAGCTCACTCCCGCCAGCCGAACTTCCCCACCAGAGGCACGAACTCGGCGCTGCCGCAGTCTTCGATCTTGATGCCCGTCCCGACGCGGATCACCCGCGCCAGGCGCTGGTTGCCGGCCGGACCGATGGGAATGATCATCCGGCCCGTGCGCGCGAGCTGCTGCACCAGCGGCTCCGGCACCTCCGGCGCCGCGGCGGCCACGATGATCCGGTCGAACGGCGACTGGTCCGACCAGCCGTAGGTGCCGTCGAACACCTTCACCGAGGCGTTGTGGATCTTCAGCTCGCGCAGCAGCTCCGCGGCCTTGAGGGCCAACTCGTTGATCCGCTCGATGGTGAAGACTCTGGCGCACAGTTTCGACAGTACCGCTGCCTGATATCCCGTTCCCGTGCCAATCTCCAGCACCTTTTCCTTGCCCGTCAGCTCCAGCAGCTCGATCATCCGGGCCACGATCCAGGGCTGGGAGATGGTCTGCTTCGCCCCGATGGGGAGCGCGCCGGGGCCGTAGGCCTTCGAAACCACCAGTTGTGGCACGAAGCGGTGGCGCGGGACGTCGCGCATGGCCTGGAGGACCCGCTGGTCCTTGATGCCGCGCGCGGCGACGTGGCGCTCGACCATCAGCGCCCGCAGATGCGCGAGCTCCCGCTCCTGCTCATCCTTTCGCGGCGTGGTGGCCAAGCATCTCCTCGAGCGGCTTGAGGCGGGGGATGGACTCGTGGTGAGTGAGGTCGAGGTGCAGCGGGGTGATGGAGATGAAGCCGTTCTGCACGGCCTCGAAGTCGGTGCCTTCGCCGGGGTGCCAGATCGGCGGCTCGCCGCCGATCCAGTAGTACTTGCGTCCCCGGGGATCTTTCCGCTCGATCACTCCCTCGGAGTAGATGCGTTTGCCCAGCCGGGTGATCTTCACGCCCGTGAACTCGCCGACCGGGAAGTTCACGTTGAGGATGATGCTCGGGTCGCGGTGCTGCTCGAGAGCCACGCGGGTCAGTTCCCCCGCGAACGCCGCGCAGCGGTCGAAGGAGAAGTGCTCGCCGACCAGCGCCGAGAGCGCGATCGAGGGGATGTTCAGGAGCGCACCCTCGAACGCGGCGGAGATCGTGCCGGAGTAGGTGACGTCGTCGCCGAGGTTCGGGCCGAAGTTGATGCCGGAGACGATGATGTCCGGGCGGTTGCCCTTCATCAGCTTCAGGATGGCCAGGTTGACGCAGTCCGACGGCGTGCCGTCCACGATCCACTCGTTCTCCTCGATCTGCAGGAGGCGCAGCGGCCGGTTGAGCGTCAGCGCATGCGAGGCCGCGCTCTGCTCCCGGTCCGG
>JBIOTX010000187.1:0-5587 GCA_044866315.1 Thermoanaerobaculia bacterium
GGGTGACCATCGAGTACCGCGACGTCACCGTCACGGCCGCCGGGCAGCGCATCCTCGGCCCGCTCGCGCTCCGCATCGGCCGCGGCGAGCGCGTCGCCTACCTCGGCCGCAGCGGCGCGGGGAAAACCACCGCGCTGAAGGTGATCAACGGCTTGGTCACTCCGGCCTCGGGCGAGGTGCTGATCGACGGCGCCGCGATCACGCGCGAGAACGCGATCGCCCTGCGTCGCAAGACCGGCTACGTGATGCAGCAGCCGGCGCTCTTCCCTCACCGCACCGTCCTCGAGAACATCGCCACCGTCCCCCGCCTCCTCGGCTGGGAGGAAGAGCGCACGCGTGCCGAAACCGAGAAGCTGCTGGCGCAGCTCGAGCTGCCCGCGGAGCGGTTTGGGGCGCGCTATCCGCGCATGCTCTCCGGCGGCGAGCAGCAGCGCGTGGCCATCGCCCGGGCCCTGATCGCCTCGCCGGAGATCCTGCTCTGCGACGAGCCGTTCTCGGCCCTCGATCCGCTGATCCGGGTGGAGCTGCAGACGCTCCTCCGCGATGCTGCCCGCGCCCGCGGTGCGACGACGCTGGTCTTCGTCACCCACGACGTGCGCGAGGCGCTGCGCATCGCCGACCGGATCGTGCTCTTCGACGCCGGACAGGTCGTGGCCGACGTGGCCGCGGAGGCATTCCCGTCCCACGAGCATCCGCTCGTGAGACGATTCGTGCAGGCATGACACTCCTGCGTATCACCGGCGAGCATCTGCTGATCGTCCTGATCGCGGTGACGATCGCCATCGCCGCGGGCGTCCCCCTGGGCACGCTCGCGCATCGCCGCCGGCGGGCGGGCGGCGTGGTGCTGCGCGTGACCGACGCGGTGCAGACCATCCCCTCGCTGGCCATGTTCGGGTTCCTGATCCCGCTGCCGTTCATCGGCGGCATCGGCGCGCGGCCGGCCATCGTGGCCCTGGTGCTCTACTCGCTGCTGCCGATCGTGCGCAACACGCTGATCGGCCTCGAGCGCGTCGACCCGCACGTGCGCGAGGCGGCGACGGCGATGGGGATGACCGACCGGCAGCTGCTCTGGAACATCGAGCTGCCGCTGGCGACGCCGACGATCGTGGCCGGCATCCGCATCGCCGCGGTGACCGCGATCGGCGTGGCCACGATCGCCGCGGCGGTGGGCGGGGGCGGGCTGGGCACGCTGATCTTCCGCGGCGTGGCCATGGTGGACTCGCGGCTGATCCTCTCCGGCGCGCTTCCCGCGGCCGCGCTGGCCCTCGGCGCGGACGTCGTGCTGACGCAGGTGGAGCGGCATTTTGCGCGCCGGCGGGGTGAGGCGTGAGACGTTTCGTCATTCTCCTCTTCGCGGTGATCGCCTGTTCCGGCACCGAGGAGCGCCCGCTGGTGATCGGCTCGAAGAACTTCACCGAGTCCGTGCTCCTCGGCGAGCTGCTGGCCCAGAAGCTGGAGTCGGCCGGCTGCCGCGTCGACCGACGCCTGAACATGGGCGGCACGTTCGTCTGCGACGCGGCCATCCGCGCGGGCTCGATCGACGCCTACGTCGAGTACTCCGGCACGGCCCTGACGGCCATCCTCAAGAAGCAGTCGATGGACGACGTGCCGCGCGAGTACGAGAAGGCCGGGCTGCGGTTCTCGCCGCCGCTCGGGTTCAACAACACCTTCGCCATGATCGTCCGCCGCGCGGACGCGGAGCGCCTCGGCCTGCGCAGGATCTCCGACCTGGCCAAAGTGGCGAGCACGTATCAGCCCGGCTTCGGCTACGAGTTCGCCGAGCGTCCGGACGGCTGGGGCGGATTGCAGCGCGCGTACGGCCTCCATTTCGCAAAGGCACCGCGCACGATGGACCTCGGGCTCACCTACAAAGCCGTCGCCGGCGGCGAGGTCGACCTCATCGCCGGCAACTCCACCGACGGCCTCATCGAGCCCTTGGGCCTGGTGATCCTCGAGGACGACCGCCGGTTCTTCCCGCGCTATGACGCCGTGGTTGTGTACCGCAAGAAGCTCGAGCCGAAGTGTGCGAAGGCCATCGAGTCGCTGCGCGGCACGATCGACGACGCCACCATGCGCCGGCTCAACTACGAGGTCGACGGCAAGAAGCGCGACGTCGCCGCCGTGGTGCGGGAGCTCCTCCGCTGATGGAAGGGCACCGCCTGCTCATCGACGTGGCGATCATCCTCGCCGCCGCGTTCCCGATGCTCTTCCTGGGCCGCCAGCTGCGGCTGCCGGAGGTGATCTCCTACCTGATCACGGGCGTGGTCATCGGGCCGCACGCGTTGGGCTGGATCCGGAACACGGCCCAGGTGGAGGCGGTGGCGGAGATCGGCGTGGCCCTGATCCTCTTCTTCATCGGCCTGCACGTGCCGCTCGAGCGCCTGCGCGCCCTGGGCAAGACCACGCTCGTCGCCGGATCGCTGCAGATGCTGCTCACGCTCATCCTGATCGTGCTCGTGTCCCTGCCGTTCGCGGTCGACGTCCGCAAGGCGAGCTTCTACGGCCTGATGATCGCCCTCGGCTCGACGGCGGTGGTGCTGCCGATCCTGGCCCGGCGCGAGGAGATGGGCGCGCCGTTCGCGCGGCGGTTCCTGGGCGTCTCCCTGTTCCAGGACTTCGCGGTGATCCCGCTGATGCTGCTCGTTCCGGCATTCGCCGCGGGGACGGCGGCGCCGCCGATGCGCGACGTGCTCGTACGCGTCGCGGTGGCGATCGCCGGCGTGATCGTGCTGGTCCTCATCGCGCGCGTGGCCGTGCCGCGGCTGTTCCACCGCATCGCCGCGCTCGGGAGCCGGGAAATCTTCACCGCCGCGGCGATCGTGCTCATCGTGGCCACGATCGCCATCGCCGAGCGGATCGGCATCTCCCCCGCCCTCGGTGCATTCGCCGCCGGAGTCGTCGTCGCGGAGACGGACTTCATTCACGAGATCGGCGGCATCCTCCGCCCGTTCCGGGACTTCCTGTCCGTGCTCTTCTTCGCCTCGATCGGCATGCTCCTCCAGCCGCGCTACCTCGTCGCGAACGTCATCCTCGTCGCCGCGGTGGTGGTGCTGGCGATCGTGGCGAAGGTGCTCGCCGCGTATCCCGCGTTCCGGGCCGCGGGCGCGCTGCCGCGCACGTCCATGCGCGCCGCGTTCGCGGTCGCGCCGATCGGCGAGTTCTCGTTCCTCCTGGCCCAGGAGGCCAAGCAGTTCGCGATCCTCACGCCCGGCGACGAGCAGCTCTTCATCGCCGTGGCCGTACTCACGCTCGCGGCGACGCCGCTGCTCGTGCGGGCTGGCAACCGCGTGGCCGAGGGAATCCACGCCGAGCGGAAGGAGGAGGAGACCGAGACGACCCGCAAGGTGTCGGGGCACATCCTCATCGTGGGCTACGGCCTGAACGGCCTGAACGTCGCCCGCGTGCTCCAGGAGACCGGCATCCAGTACGTGATCGTCGAGGAAGACCCGAGCCGCGTGGAGGTAGCACGGCGCGCGGGATGCCGGGTGATCACCGCCGACGCCGCCGATCCGGAGGCGCTCGAGGATGCCGGCGTGAGCACCGCGCTGGCGATGGTCGTGGCCATCTCCGATCCCGACGGCACGCGGCGCATCGTCGAGATCGCGCGGCGGATGCATCCGGGGCTGCACATCCTGGTGCGCACGCGGTATGTGTCCGAGGTGGAGAAACTGCGGCAGCTCGGGGCGAACGAGGTCATTCCGGAGGAGTTCGAGACCTCGCTGGAGATCGTCACGCGCCTCATGCGCGTGCTCTCCGTGCCGGGAAATCTCGTGGCCGCGCAGCTGCGCGTCCTGCGCGACGAAGGCTATCGCATGCTGCGCGATCCGGCGCTGCGCGCGGCGGAAGGGCGGCGTCTCTCCGCCATCCTCACCGCGGGCACGTCGCAGACGTTCCTCGTCCTTCCCGACTCTGCGGCGGAAGGCCGCACGCTCGACGAGCTGCGCATCGTCGACGATCACATCGCCGTCCCGGCGATGATCCACGACGGCAAGCCGCTGTCCCCGGTGCCGGAGGACCAGCCGCTGCAGGCGGGCGATACGCTCTTCCTCGTCGGGGCCCACGAGGACCTGATGCGCGTGGTCGACCGGCTGGAGGCCTAGAACCGGCGGCTGGCGGAGATGAACGGCTCGCGATAGCGGCGGGCCGATTTCCCCCAGATCCACTGGTTGTAGCCGACTTCCACGTCCACGAGACCGCGGACGGGCACCACGAAGGAGATGCCGGCCCGGGCCATCGAGGCGTCGTTGAAGTTGAACGTGTCGCGGGAGCGAAAGCGGTCGTCCGGCCTCGACGGGGAGTCGTTGCCGAGACTGGCCACGGTGGCCAGCGAGCCCTTGATGGCGATGTTCCGCCACGGCAGCGGCCAGCCCAGCTCCGCGGTGAACGGCACCTGATCGGCGGGTGCGCCCTCGCGGACGGTGTAGCCCGTCTCCAGGTTCATCCACCCGCGCCCCTCGCGGAGGGAGCGGCTGAGCATGTAGGAGAGGGTGTAGTCGCGCTTGAGGACGCCGCGCCACTCCGAGCTCACGTCGAGGATGTTGCCTGCGTCGTCGCGGATGTAGCGGTTGTAGGCACCGGGGCGGTCGTAGAGCACGGGCGTGCGCATGGTGACCGCGAGGGCCTGCGGCCAGTTCCCCTGCGAGAGCGCGAACTTGGCGCCGATCCAGGCGTCGGACCAGCCGACATTCTTCTCCAGCTCCGCGTGCGGGCCTTCGAGCCCGTGCAGGTGGGTGATGAGGAAGCGCGCGGAGACGCGGCGATGCAGGCCGACCTCGCCGGAGAGGTAGGCGTAGCGGAAGTCGTGATAGTGCGGAACGGTGTGGCCTTCGAACGTGGTGGTGTTGGCGAAGGCGTCGCCGCTCGCGTCCCACGAGCTGCTGGCGGTCTTGCGGCTGTAGCCGAGCTGGAAGTCGCCGTGACCGGGCGCGGGGAGCCAGGCGCCGCCGGCGAAAACGCTGAGGGAAAACGCGAGCAATCCGGCCAGGCCGGCGAGTCTGCAGATTCTCATGTTGTTTGTACGATCTTAGGAACCGAAGCGGATGCGTCTAGAGACAAAAAGCGGGGCGCCGCACTGCCGACGCCCCGCGAACGACGAAGCCTGATTGTCAGCCTGCGTTCGGATTATAGCGGGCGTCGCCGAAGCCCAGGATCGGGTAGAAGATCGGCGCCAGGAGCGCCAGCCCGAGGGCGAAGCCGGTGCCCTTGCCGAAGCGCTGGGCGATGGCGATGGACATGATGATGATGATCACGAAGTTCACCACCGGCACCAGAAGCAGGATGAACCACCACAGCGGTTTCCCGGCGATCTCCAGGAGCACAATCATGTTGTAGATCGGCACGATGGCCGCCCAGCCCGGCTTCCCGGCCTTGACGAAGACCTTCCACATACCGGCGATGACCACGAGGGCGATGGCCAGCCAGACGAGCATGAAGGCCAGACCGAACGCCGCCCCTGCCGCCCCGGAGCCTTCCGGAAGCTGGGGGGTTTCCTGGAACAAAAACGCGAGTGGGTAGATCACGTCTATCTCCTTTTGCGCACGGATTGGACGTTCCCCGTGCCGGCGGCGGGCGCGTTCGCCGCAGGCAC